>JBDSME010000675.1:0-3633 GCA_039916065.1 Polyangia bacterium | reverse complement strand
GCCACCTTTGCCCCCCGGGGCGGCCTGCCGGGTGGGCGTCCCCCTGCGCCGGCTGACCGAGACTCAGTTCCGCAACGCCGTCAAAGATATGTTCGGCAATCAGGCGACCCTTCCCGCGGACTTCGTGCTCGGTACTGTCGGGTCGCCGGAGTCCGGCTTCTCCACCGATCCCAACTACAACGGGGTTGACCTCTCGGTGTCCCGAGAATTCGACCGCGGGGCGGAGGTAGCCGCGCTGTCGATCGCCGACAAGCTCGCGGCGATAGTGTCTTGCGCCGCCGCGACTCCCAACCAGACCTGCGCCACGACGTTCATTGACCAGATCGGCCGGCGGGCTTTTCGCCGTCCGCTGACGTCCGCGGAAGGCGCGGTCTTTCTGCGCGCCTACCAGCTGGGGTCCGGCACCGACGCTTTCAAGGATGGGATCGCCGCCGTGGTAACAGCCATGCTGCAGTCGCCCCAGTTTCTGTACCAGGTCGAGGTCGGAACCCCTGCCCCTGGCGAGACCGGTGTGCAGGTGCTCAGTCCCTACGAATTGGCCAGCCGCCTGTCATTCCTGCTGTGGGACAGCATCCCCGACGATGCGCTGCTCAACAGCGCCCGCGACGGAAAGTTGGCCACCAGCGCCGACGTGCGCGCCGCCGCCGACCGGATGCTGGGCGACCCCCGGGCACGCCCAGCGATCATTCGCTTCGCCCGCGAGTGGATCCGTCCGCAGATCGCGCGCCCCGGGGTGGACCGCACCGATCCCACTTACACCCAGGCGCTGGCCACGGCGATGCAGACAGAGCTGGACAACTTCTTGGGCAGCAGCTTTCTGGCGGCGGGAACGGACCTGAAGACCTTTCTGACCTCCAGCGCCCCCTTCGGCAATGCCAGCCTGCGGACCTACTATGAGCAGAACGGCGGGACAGGACCCCGCTCGGGTCTCCTCACCCAGCCGGCTTTTCTGACCGGCATCGCCAACCCCAGCGAGAGTTCCTCCATCCGCCGCGGCGTGTTCGTGCGCCGCAAGCTCACCTGCGAAACCTTTCCCGCCCCCCCCAACAACGCCCAGGCCGTTGAGGCCGCCATTCCCCTGCCGGCCAATGCCAACAACCGACTGCGATCGGTTCAACGGAACATGAACCCCACCTGCATGGCCTGTCATTCGTTGATCGATCCACTCGGGCTGGCCTTCGATTCTTTCGACGAGCTCGGGCGCTACCGCACCGTCAACAGGGATGGCACCCCGGTGGACGCCAAGGGGGACTTCGTGAGGCCCGTCTCCCCCGAACTGACGGGAGGCTTCTCGTCGCTGCAGGAGCTCGGCGCCAGGTTGGGCGCGAGCCCGGCCGTTCAACAGTGCGTGGCCAGACAGTTCTTTCGTTTCAACTACGGTCGGCTGGACGGTACCGCCGACGACTGCGCAATAGGGGGAGTCATGAATCACTGGAAGCCGGGGATGGACCTGCGCACCTTGCTGCTCGAGATAGTTTCAGCCGACGAATTTCGCTTTCGCAGGATGCAATAGCATGAACCACAAATCATTCAGCAGACGCAGGTTTCTCCGGGGCGCGGGCGGCGCCGTATTGGCTCTGCCCTACCTCGAGCTGACGGCCGGTAGCCTGCGCGCCCAGACGGCCGCCGCCCCCAAGCGCCTGGTCATCTACATGAACGGCGAAGGAAACCTGGTGAACCTCTGGAAGCCGGCGGTGGCCTCGGGGGCAGCGCTGCCAGCTCAGCTTCCCCCCATGTTGTCGGCCATCAGCAGCTACAAATCCAAGCTAAACCTGCTGCATCCGATCGACAATGTGGTGGCGCCCATGATGCCCGGGAACGATCACAACCGGGCCGGCCGCTCGTTGCTGACCTGCAACGTCTTCACGGGCGGGGAAAGCTCGGCGGCGGCCGGGCCTTCGATCGATCAGGTCATCAAGCAGAAATTGGGGCTGAAGAGCCTGGAGCTGCGGGTTGGCGATCCCAACGACGTAGGCGAATACCAGATGTTGTTTTCGGCCGCCGGGCAGGCCGTGACCGGCGAAAACAATCCCCAGAAGGTCTTCGACCGATTGTTCTCCACCCTGCCTGCTGGGGGCGGCGGTGTCACACCCGCACCGACTCCGGTGGCGCTTACCCCGACCCAGCGCCTGGCCGCGAAGCGCAAGGACGTCATGTCGCTGGTGCTCGAGAACTTTACCGCTCTGCGCAACCAGGCCGGCGCCGCCGACCGGCAGCGATTGGATGCCCACGCCCAGCGCGTCCAGGAACTGCAGGCCGAGGTGGTCACCGCGACCACGCCGGTCCCCACGATGACCGCGCCCAAATTGATGTGCAGCAAACCGACACTGGGATCCGGCGTTGATCATCCGTCCCGCAACAGGGCCCAGATGCAGAATGCCGCGATGGCGATGGCCTGCAATCTGGCCCAGGTGGTCACCATCCAGGACACCCGCTACGACGTCCAGCCGTTCGAGTGGTTGGGGCTCAGCCTTCCCAACGGCTGGCACGGCAGCGTTCACGATCGCAACCCCATGGCCATGCTCGAGAAGGGCTTCGCCTGGTACGCCTCGGCCTTCAAGGACCTGCTTGACGCCATGAGCGCGGTTGACGAGGGCAACGGCAACAGTTTGCTCGACAACTCCCTGGTCGTCTGGATCACCGAGTTCGGTGATGGCGCCGTCCACAACACCAAGGGCATCCCCGTGGTGCTTGCCGGAAAGCTGGGCGGGGCGCTGAAGACCGACCGGTTCATCCAGTTTGCGAGCGGCGTGTCTTCCACCAACCGATTGTTCGTGACCATCATGAATCTGTTCGGTCTACCGGACACCAGCTTCGGAGTCGGGCCCCTGGCGACCGGAACACTCCCCGGAATCATCTGAGCGAGGGAAGTATGTCGGGCGCCCGGGTCTGAAAGCGGCTGTCGGACAGGAAGGTCGGGTCGGTGAGCGCGTTCAGGAACGCCAGCAGCGCCTCTCGGTCATCCGGGGTCAGCGCCAGGGGTTGGATCTGCGGATCGGTGCTGGGGTGCCCGAGACCTCCCCGATCGTAGCGATCAAGAACTTGATCCAGGGTGGCCAGGGAGCCGTCGTGCATGTACGGGGCGGTCACGGCAATGTTGCGCAGACCGGGAACCTTGAACTTCCCCAGATCGCCGCTGCGGCCGGTGATCGCCTGGCGTCCCGCATCCAGACCAACCACGAAGCTGCCGTCATTGAAGAAGCCTTCATTGGTGAGAGCCCCCGGGGGGTGACAGTGAAAGCAGGCGGTCCGCTCGCTGAAAAACAGAGCCTCACCGGCGCGTGCCTTCTCATCAAACGCTGAGCTTTCGCCATCGCGCAAGAACCGATCGTAGGGGCTGTCGCCGCTGACCAGCGTGCGCACGAAGCTGGCCAGCGCCTTGCGCAGGGTCTCCTCCGACGGACCGTCGCCGTAAGCCTCCTGAAACTGCTGCACATAGGAGTCATCACCGCGCAACCGATCGACCGCGACAGGCAGCTTCTGGTCCATCTCCAGCGGGTTCTCGATGGGGCCCCCCGCCTGGTCCTCCAGGGTGCGGGCGCGTCCGTCCCAGAAGAAACTCTCGCCCCAGGCCAGGTTGACCAGCGCCGGGGCGTTCCGCGTTCCTTGCCGCTGGTCGACCCCGGTTGAGAC
>JBDSME010000674.1:0-3182 GCA_039916065.1 Polyangia bacterium | reverse complement strand
TCGTCGAACCGAGTCAGCAGGGATTCTACATATCCATTTCCCAGGCGCCCCAGCCGGTCCTCGATAACGGCGGCCGCTCGATCCAGCCATCGCGCCTCGGGGTCGATCAGGGAATCGACGGCGCCGTCACCTTCGCCGCCGCGCTGGCCGGAGGCGTCCGAGCGTGCGTCAGCGGGGACGGCGTCGGGGTTGCCGCCCGACGCGACGTACTGCTCGACGGCCTTCTGCAGCTGCTTGGATACCCAGGCCGGCGCCTCTCCAACGGAACGGCCCAGCACCCGCCCCCCCTCCTGAAACACCGCCACCACGGCCGCCCGCTCGGTTTCGCGAATCGAGGCGAAGACGGCCCCGCGAATACGGACGGCCGCGGTTCGATCGACCCCGGCGCCGACGTGAGTCTTGGCACAAAAATGGTCGAACAACGTTCCCACCTGGAAAGTGGTGGCCATATCCTCCGCCCGCCGCCCCGCCCCCAGCAGCACGAAAAATTTCCGCCAGGCCAGCTTCAACGCCAGCAACGTCGCCGCCGTCATGGTGGCGTTCCGGGCGGCCGTCCCCTCGCGCGGGTCGGCCAGCAACTCGGCGGCTGACGGCAACAGATCCACCTTACGCCGATCCGCGAGCTGCATCAGCATGCCAGCGCGAACCCGTCCCGCCAGGTAGTCGTCCATCACGGGAATAGGCACTGCCCCACCCACGGCCGTGGCGAGCAACGACCGCCTCACGATCAGCCGGCGATTCGCGGCGAGGTGCGCCGTTCCCGGACCGGCCGACCTGGAGCCGCGCGGGAATGAGATCAACTCCGCCTCCTTGACGTCGGCGTCGGGAGTGATTGCATCATCGTCGCGGGGAGGCGTGCTGGTCATTGGCTTGATCCTGTGGTGCTCGTAAGTCTGGCTAATGCTGGCGCTTACGGCCGTGCCGGCTTGCCGGTTGCCGGCGCGCCGGCGTTCTTGCTGCCAGGATTTCCAAGATGATTGCCGATGTGCTTGGTCCCGGCCGCCTTGGCTCTGCCGGCCCTGGACCCGGAGACCTTGGTCCTGGGTGGCGCCGGAGGCGGGGCGGGTGAGCGGGGGAGTCCACCCAGCAGCGCTTTCTCTTCGGGGACAGTCCGCTGCCTGATGGGGAGATCCTCTGCTTCCGGACGAGCGATGGCGGGACTTTGACCGATCTCCTCAATCGACGTATGCACGTTGATCACGCCATGCATCTGCACACCGGCGGTCGGGGCGTCGTTCGGGGCCACGCCGCCGGCGCCACCTGCCGCCGGCGGGGCGGGACGCCGCATACTGTACTGCGCACGGAGGTCCGCTTGCAGCGGCAATCCCGTGACCTCGTCGAGAACGATCGTGCCCTCCAGGCTCTCGGCGATCAGAGTCCGCCGCCAGGCCCGCCGGTCAGCGCTGTCCACCACCGTCGCCGGTTCCATCGGACGGGGAGACTTCGTCAGCTTGTAAATGTGCACCTTCCGTCCGCCTCTGCTCTCGTCACCGAAGTCATCGACGGTGCTGACGTTCCGCAAGAGATCCCAGGCCGCGAAAGCTGCCCCGACGCCCTCTTCCAGCAGATGCTGGGGTTCCGGATCTTCCGCGGCCCGCCGGATCATCTTTCCATAGCGTAGCGCGACGGCCAGCTCGCGCCCGTGCAAAACGATCTCCCGGCCGCCGTCCTTGTCGTTCAGCTCCACCAGACGCCAGTTGCCCTTGTCGTCCATCCAGATGTCCGTTTCGGTGGTCACGGCATCCAGCGGGGCGCCGTCGGGGCCGGCCTCGAAACGAGCCACGCCGCGGTAATGGGCCCGTCCCAGCTTCCGGAAGGCGGGAGCGAAGCGTTCCGGCCGCAGGGCCCCATCGACAGCCGCCGCCGGACGGGTCAGCACGCGGCGATCGCGACATCCTTCGTTGGCGGCCCCCCCCACCAGGGCGACCACCAGCAGCGCCAGCCGGCGCCAGCAGAAGGCCCATTCGACGTCACTCCGCCAGGAGGCGAGATGGCGCCCATGCATGAAAAGTTTCCCAGACACCCGAGGGCAACCTTAACATTGCGTGCGAGACCAGGCGTGGAAGCCATCGCAGACTTTCTTTCGACGCCCGTCGCCGTCGCCTGCGCCGCGGTGTGGGGCGCGGTGTGGGGCAGTTTCTTCAACGTGGTGATTGGCCGCGTGCCCCGCGGCGAGTCCATCGTGCATCCGCCGTCGCGCTGCCTGTCGTGCCAGTCGCCGGTGAGGGCGTGGGACAACGTTCCGGTGCTGTCTTATCTGTGGTTGCGCGGACGCTGTCGCCGATGCGGGGCCTCCATCTCTGCCCGCTATCCTCTGGTCGAGGCGCTGACCGCCTTGGTGTCAGCCGCCCTCTTCTGGAAGTTCGCGGGGAGTGACGACGGCGAGCCGGTGGCGATCCGGCTGGGCCGATTCGCGGTGTACTTCACCTTTGCCAGCACGCTGGTGGTACTGGCCTTCATCGATCTCGACACCAAACGTCTGCCCGACGTCATCACGCTGCCCGGCACGGCCTTGCTGTACCTGGCCGCATTTGCCGCGCACGACGTCTCCTGGAAGGAACGTCTGATCGGCGTCGTAGTGGGCTACCTGTTCGTTCGGTTGATCGCCGACTTTTACTACTACGTCCTCAAACGCGAGGGTCTGGGCCTGGGTGACGGCAAGCTGCTGGCGCTGATGGGCGCCGTATTGGGCTGGAAGGCCTTGCCGTTCGTGGTGTTCGCCGCCTCTCTGCTGGGCAGCGCCATCAGCATCCCCATCCTGCTGGTCATGCGCGCGCGCGGCCGCGACGCCGGCGGCAGCCAGACCGATGGGGGCGATTCCCTGCGCCACGTCGAGGTTCCTTTCGGGCCGTTCTTGGCGCTGGGCGCGCTGGTCTATCTGTTCGCGGGTCGTCAGCTCATGGCCCTGGTGCTACCGCAAGGCTGACTGCTGTTAAGCTCTTGCTCATGACGGGGATCTCGCCTCGCGCGGTGCTGGTGGCGGCGGCATTGACCGCGGTCCTGGCGGACGGTTGTTGCCGGGCGGGGAAGCCTGTCGCGGTTTCGCCGCCGGCTGCCGCCGCGCGGCCGACCACCGCGGAGGGGTGTCGGGCCTGCAACGGCCTCTGGGGTCCTCACGGCATCGCCGTCGAACCATCCTGTAACTGCCGAACGCATGACGGCGGCAAGGCCTGTCGCGACGG
>JBDSME010000673.1:0-9384 GCA_039916065.1 Polyangia bacterium | reverse complement strand
GATTCGCCGGTCATCAGCGACATCTCCCCGAAGAAGTGCCCCGCCGACAGCGTGGCCACGTCGCGCTGAACCCCGTGCATGGCCACCCGCACGGCCACCTCTCCCGCGCGAACCACGTACAGCGAATCCCCCGGCTCGCCCTGGCGCAAAATAACCTCCCCCGGCCCGAACAGCGCCAGCCGCAGCCGCCGCGCCAACCGGTCGATCTTTTCGGCGTCGAGGGCGCGGAACACGTCCACCCGAGACAGCGCGTCAACGCGGCGGGCGTAGTCCTCGTCCAGCTTCCGCTGGGCGCGGTCCTCGTTCATCTCGGTGACGTGGATGTTCCGCGACGGGAAAGGGATCTCCATGCCCGCGCGATGCAGGGCGTACCAGACCAGGCTGCGCACCTCCGCGTCCAGGGGATCATCGCGGTGGAAGTCGTCGATCCAGAAGCGGATGGCGTAGGTGACGGAGTCTTCCTTGAACTCCCAAAGCAGGCAGTCCGGGGCAGGGTCCAGGCGGATGCCCGCTACCGCCCGCACCGCCTCCAGGATGATCTCTCGCACCTGCGCGGGCGGGTGACGAAAATGCATGCGCAGGAAGATCCATTGTCGGTGCGCAGAGGAGGGACGGCTGAAGTTGGTCAGCACGGCGCGCGCCAGCAGACCGTTCGGCACCAGCAGCAGATCGCCGTTCTTGGTGATCAGGGTGGTGACCCGCCAGCGCACCTCACCGATGCGGCCGGTCAGCTTATCGTCAATCTTGATCCAGTCGCCAACCTCGAAGTCACGTTCGACCTGCAGTGCCAGCCCCGCCATGACGTTGCCCAGGGTCTCTTGCAAGGCCAGGCCGATCACGGCGGTGGTGAGCACGGAGGCGGTGAAGATCTTGGAGACGTCCACCTCCGCCCGCGTCAGCACCAGGAACCCCGCGATCAGATAGGCGAACCCCTGGCAAAGGTCGCGCAAGATGCGCGGGATGGGCCGCCGCCTCAGCAGCAGATCGAACACCACCATGCCCGCCGTCAGCACCACCGCGAAGCAGAACAACAGCCGGTAGAGCACGCGCAGGGTGTAAAGGTGGGGCGACGCCGCGACGTTGGGCGAGATCAGGGGAAAGAACAGCCCCACCAACAACAGCGAGACCAGGTAAGCCCCCGCGAAGAAGATCCCCACGCGCACCCGCCCCCGGTGCTCGGGGACGACCACCGCCCTCAGTCCGGCCAGGACGACGATCAGGGCAATGGCCACCGCCGGCAACGGCCAGTCAGCGGTCCACTCCTGCAGGAGGGGCAGGGACATGTCCGGTTCAGTGTAACAGCCCGGCGCGGGGCGTCGTGTTTATGGGCCTCGGACCTCGGACAGCCCGAGGCCCGAAGCCGGCTGCGCCGTGTCTTGACTCGATCCAGGTCGGGAAGTAGCTTGCAGAACCCTTTTTCAGGAGCGATTTCCCCATGTCCAACGTAAATTCCAAGATTGCCGATCCCAAACTCGCCGATGCCGGTCGGCTAAGAATCGAATGGGCCGAGAGCCGGATGCCGGTGCTGATGCACCTGCGCGAAAAGGGCAAGAAGGACCTTCCGCTGCGCGGAATGAAGGTCGCCGGCTGCCTGCATGTCACCAAGGAGACGGCAGTTCTCATCCGCACCTTGCGCTCCGCGGGGGCCGAGGTTTCCTGGTCGGGTTGCAACCCGCTCTCCACGCAGGACGACGTGGCGGCGGCGCTGGCCGCCGAGGAGACATCCATCTACGCCTGGCATGGTCTGTCCAAGGAAGAGTTCTACTGGTGCATCGACAAGACCCTGGAGATGAAGCCCACCCTCACCCTGGACGACGGGGCGGATCTGATCTTCACCGTGCATGACCGCTACCACGCGTTGGCCGCCAGCATCATCGGCGGCACCGAGGAGACCACCACCGGCGTTCACCGGCTGCGCTCCATGGACAAGGCGGGCAAGCTCAAGTACCCGGTCATCGCTGTCAACGATAGCGAGACCAAGTGGGACTTCGACAACGTGTACGGTACTGGACAGTCATCGCTGGACGGGATCTTGCGCGGATCGTCGGTGCTGCTGGCAGGCAAGACCTTCGTGGTCGCCGGTTATGGGCACTGTGGCCGCGGGGTGGCCACCCGGGCTGCCGGCATGGGGGCGAACGTTATCGTCACCGAGATCAGGCCCACGGCCGCCCTCAAGGCGACCCTGGATGGGTTTCGGGTGATGAAGATGGACGAAGCCGCCAAGGTGGGTGACATCTTCATCACCGCCACCGGAATGAAGGACGTCATCGTGGGCCGCCACTTCGACTCGATGAAGGATGGCGCGATCGTCTGCAACACTGGCCACTACGACTGCGAGATCAACCTGGTGGAGCTGGAAGGACGCGCCAAGGGCAAGCGCGAGATCCGGGCCAACAACGAGGAGTACGTGCTCAAGAATGGTCGCCGCGTGTACGTGCTGGCGCAGGGACGCCTGGTGAACCTGGCCGCCGCCGAAGGACATCCCTCCGAGGTGATGGATATGTCCTTCGCCAATCAGTACCTGGCGCTCTGCAAGCTGGCCAAGGAAGGCAAGTCGATGCAGGCCCACGTGTACGAACTGCCCAAGGAACTCGATCAGGAGCTGGCCCGCATCAAGCTCGAGACCCAGGGATTGAGCATCGACGCGCTGACGCCGGAGCAAATCAGCTACAACGACGACTACGCCGCCGGGACCTGAGACTCCTCGTTCGTGTTGCCGAAAAGGTCCGGTGTGATCACCGGGCCTTTTTTGCGATCGGGGCTGGCCGGCTGATGACGGTGTCAACGCCCACGCGTAGTCCGTCCTGAGCGAACGTGGTGCGGGCGATGTGGGCGACGTCGCCGCGGGCCAGCTGATCCAGGGCGGCGTTCGTGGGAGCGGCGTGGCGGTCCAGCCGGATCAGCGGCTGCCGTCCCGATATCCCGCAAACGAACACTTTTGAGCGCCCCTTCTCTGGCAGCGGATCGCTCACCACCCGGAAGAGAGTCGAGTCGCTGGCCGCCTCCCCCGAGGCGCGAACCACCAGGTAGCTGAAATCGACGCGGGGCTGGGGTCGGGTGCGCGCGGCGCGGCTCTCCTCGCGCTCCGCGGGGCGGGCTGGCTCGGCAGCGGGCGCCGCGGCATCGTGACACCAGTCGCGTTCGCGCAACAGGGCGGGGCAAGGACCGGTGAAGAAGCAGGGCGCCACCACGTGCAGACCGGCGGCCAGAAGCTGGTCGCGCACGCCCAGCAGCACGCGGGAGGTCTCGCGCAGGGCAGGTTCGATTACGATCAGCGCGCCCCCGTCCGCCAGCAGGGACTGACACCACCTGCCCAGAAGGGCGGCCAGGCGGGCCGGCCGGCTCGCCTCCGGCTCATCCAGGAACAGTTCGTTCAGGACGTGCGCCGCCACCATCAGGTCGAAGGGACCACCCGCCCCGGCCATACGGCTGAGCGATGCCAGATCGGTGACGTCGGCGGCCCGCACCGAAGCGGCCACCGGAATCTTGTCGACGGAAACCAGGTCCAGATCGCCGCCGAAACAGGCCCGGGCGGCCTCGCCAGCCGCGCCCGTTCCCGCTCCGAGATCGAGCATCCGGCGCGGCCCCCGGTCGCCATTCCCGCGTGCGCCCAGATGTCCGTTGGTCAGCAGATCGGCCAGGATCTTGGCCAGGGCGGCGTGGGTACGCGGGGCGATGTCCCGCGCGTACGCGGCGCGCAGCTCGCCGTCCGCCAGGTAAGGCGTGCCGATCAGCGCGCGCGCGCCGACCAAGCCCTGATGAATTCGGGATCCCGGCGAGGGGTTGAGCCGACCACGACGCTTGCCGGCCGTCATCTACGAATTGAATCGAGGTGGTGAGCGCGGCGGGCCCGTTGGTCCGAATTTGCGGCGCTGCTCATCCCTTGCCGATCAGCCGCGTGAAATCCTTGAAGCTGACCAGCAACAGCACACCGAGTAGCACCACCAGACCGACCGTGTGCACGGTGGCTTCGATGCGCGGGTTGATGCGGCGGCGAATCAAGGCCTCCAGTCCCAGGAACAGCGCCCTGCCCCCATCCAACGCTGGTAAGGGAAGCAGGTTGAACAACCCCAGGTAGACCGACAGCATCGCGATGATCCCGAAGTAGTCCCAGACGCTGCGGTTGGCGGCCCGGGCGATCTCGCGGGTGATGCCGATCGGTCCGGACAGCTCTGCCTTTTCGCGCCCGGTCACCATGTCGTACAGGCCCACCAGGATGATCTTGGACTTCTCGATCGGATAGAGGACCGCCTGCTTTGCGGCCGAGGGGAAGGGCAACGCCTTGAGGTCGTAATGCTCGATTTGAACCCCGATCATGAACTTGCCGCTGGCCTGCTTGCGCGGGCTGACGGTCAATGAAAGGGGCTGACCGTCGCGCATCACTTTCAAGGCCTGGGCCGCCCCACCGTCGCTCTTGATCTGATCGGCGATGGTGTGGTCGGCGGTGATGGCGTGGCCGTTGGATTCGGCAATGATGTCCCCCGGCTTCAGGCCGGCGTTCGCGGCGGCGGAATCGGCGACCACGTCCGCCACGCGTTCGTTCTGGGACGGCACGGGCACGCCCAGAATGGTGTAGACGAACAGCATCACCACGATGGCGGTCAGGAAGTTCGCCAGGGGGCCCGCCACGATGGTGAAGAATCGCATCCACCGCGGCCGGTTGGGGTAAACGCGGGGATCGTTGTGATCGAACTCTTCGTTGGGATTGAGCCCGGTGATCTGCACGAAGCCGCCCAGCGGGATGGGGGCGATCTGAAAGGTGGTTTCGCCTCTCTTGAAACCGAGCAACGTGGGACCGAACCCGATCGAGAAACGCTCCACCCGCATCCCGCAGAGCCGGGCCGCCAGGTAGTGGCCGCCCTCGTGCAGGACCACGAGCAGCCCCAAGCCGACGATGGCGATGACGATCGATATCATCGGGGAAGCCTAGCAGTGCGGGCGAGGCACCGCCACGGCGCCACGGGCCGCGCCTGCCACTCTCACGCGGCCAGAAACCGCAATACCGGGGCCAGCAAGCGTGACATGCCGTTTGGCTGGGCCGGACGGGACCCGATGACGTCGATCCCAAGGTCCTGGGCCCGCTGTTCAAAAACCCGTTCGAACAGCAGCCCAGGACCGGTAGCGCGAACAATGACGGGAAGGGCCATCAGGCGCCTGGCGACGATGTAGCGCCCGCGGAGGATGACCACCTCGCGGCCTGCTTCCAGCCGCCCCAGCGCCCAGCCCAGGGCGCCCAGGAACACGGGCCGCGAACCTTCGCACAGCACCACCACGCTGCCGCGCGCCTCCGCGGCGCCGCGCAGGAAGGCCCGCCCGGCGGCGTTGGCCCGGAGCACCCGCAACTCGGGCGTGCGCGCGCCCAGCAGCTCCAGCAGGGCGAGGCTGTTGTCGCGCGACCCGTCGTTGACGGCCACGATTTCGAAGGGCCTCCCCAGCGATTCCAGATGCGCCGCGATGCTGCGAATCTGGTGGCCCACGAACTCTTCGTCGTCGCGGATCGCCAGCACCACCGAGATCTCCGGAAGCGGTTCCGCCGTCCCATCAGGGTGACGGGATGACGCTCCTGCGTTGGCGAGACGACGCGACAAGTGTGCCTCTTCTCTGTGGGGGCGCCGGCGAGAGGGTGAATCCCCCGGCCTGGCGGCGTTAACGTCAGGTTTCAAGGTGCAGCATGCGGCGTGCCGATATTTGGAACCATGGAGTTTCGCGGGTTTGAAGCGCTATGCAAACAATTGTGCGTATTGTGTTTCGCGTCTGACCGCAGGATCCGTCACCGCGCCTACACGGTCGCCCCCCGCTGTCCCGCGGTATTCGGTGCTGGGTGGCGCACGCCGGTGGCAGGACGCGGATACAGGGGGCGAGACTGTCAGGGGCGGTGAAGGCCGCGGTCAGGAAAACCTGGCGAGCTGAAAGGCAAGGCCAGTTACATCTTCCGACTCGAAGAGGGTCACGCCCTGCGACTCCGCCAGCTCCGCCAGCCCGCCCGTGCGCGAGACGATCGCCGGAAGGCCCGCCGACAACGCTTCCAGCGTGGCCACGGGAAGTCCCTCGGTGCGGCCGTTCTTCAGTCGGCGCGATGGCTGCACGTAAAGATCGGCGGTGCTCATCCAGCGTGCGACTTCATCGCGCCCGACCGTACCGGGCATCACCAGGTCAACGTCGAGCCGGCGCGCAGTGTCTTGCAGCCGCGTCCGCTCTGGGCCGTCGCCCAGGATCACCAGCCTGAAGGTGTTGCGGCCCCCCACACCCGCCGCGTGCTCACGGCCGGCGCCCAGCCGCGCCAGCGCGCGCAAGAGGATGTCGAAGCCCTTGATGGGAACCAGCCGTCCCACGGACAGCAAGTTAAGGTGACGCGACTGCGCGTCACCCGTCACCGCGCGACGATGATTTCGCGCCGCTCGCCGCGGGTCTTGGCGGGCGGCGGCGCCGACGGAGCCGGCGGCGAATCCGCACAACCGCGCGAACCGGCGGTGAAGATCCGCGCTGGCGAATACCAGCTCACGCGTTTCCCGCGCCAGGAGGCGGGCGACGGATGCTCCACCGGGGAGGCGTTCCAGCAGGGCCACGTCTCCAGAATGAGCATAGGCGGTCAACGGCAACCAGGGAGCGGCCACGCGCGCCGCCAGGGCCGACGGCACCAGCCAGTGAGCGACGATGTCGCTCCAGCGCGGCGCGCGCGCCCGCACCTCGTGGCAGAGGGCGGCCCAGAACAGGGCAGCTTGAACCCAACCCGCGGCGCCGCTGGCCTCCAGAGCTTCTGGCGCGCCCTGTCCGAAGAACAGGGGTGCCGGACCTCCGCGCTGTGCGCCGCTGGGCAGTTGAAGGCGCGTCACCCGTATGTGCGGCAGGAGATCGGGGCGCGCGCTGGTGGTCCGAGCCGTGGACGTAACCGGCGGTCCGGCGCTCGTGCCCGCTGGACCGGCCGCAATCACCTCCAGCGAAGCGCCACGCGCGGCCCGGGCCCGCACGTCGTCTTCGACGAAACAGCCCGCGAAGTCGTTCGGCCATCGCGGGAACGACGTGGTCAGGACGCCGGAGGTCACACCGAGCCCGGCGTCGGCTGGTGAAGGCGATGGTTCAAAGACGTGGGTGACCGAGACTGGTCATGGTCAAGGGCGCCGCCGCCGGCAGTTCCGAGGCGGGCCCGCTTCGGGACCAATCGCAGAGCCGCCGCGCGCAGCAAGACGAAGGAGATCGGATACACCACGGTCCACCATCGAATTCCCGACCGCCAGCCCGGACCATAGACGGGCCGCACCGGCACATCCACCACGCGCGCTCCGGCCCGGGCCAGCCGCGCCAGCAGATCGTTGAGATAGCCATACCGCGCGAACATGGCATTGGGATCGATGGCCAGCAGCGCGGCCCGCGACGCCACCGTGTATCCGCACTGCGAATCGAACAGGGTGCGATAGCCGCAGGCGAACCTGGTCAGCGTGGACAGCACCACGTTGCCGAGATAGCGCGACCGCGGCATCTCCGTGCGGCATTCCGCTGCCGACCAGGCGAATCGGTTTCCCTTGGCATAGTCGGCTTCGCCCGAAAGAACCGGAGCCAGAAGCCGCGGCAAATCCGCGGGATCCATCTGGGCGTCCCCGGCCATCACAGCGGTGGCCTCGGCACCGAGCGCCAAGGCGCGGCGATACCCGGTAGCGATGGCGGCGCCCACCCCGCGATTTCGCGGATGGGACAGCACCTCGATCCCCCTGCGTCCGGAGCGGGCGGCGACGCGCGCGGTGGCATCCGTGCTGGCATCGTCGACCACCAGCACGTGGTCGACGAACCCGGGCACCGAGCGGATGGTTCGCGCAATCTTGTCCGCCTCGTTGAAAGCGGGGATAACCACCGCGATCCGCTGGCCGCGCATCATCCAGGCAGGGGACCAGATTGACAGGGAGCTTGTCAAGGAAGCGGGCGCCCGCAGCCGACCAGGTACTAGCTAAGCTAGTACCGCCACAGTCGACGTGCGTCGTACTGAAGCTGTTTGTCCTCGCCCCGCGGAGCGGCTCAAGATCCTACACCTCTATGAGCGCGGCTTTTCCTAGATCGTTTGCGACTACTTGCGTCCGATGAACCCTCTCCCGTTGCGGGAGAGCATCTGGGTGAGGGCAAGCCTTGCGAGCGGCAAGGCCCAATTTCTGCGGAAAATATGGGGCCCCCTCACCCTAACCCTCTCCCCTTCGGGGCGAGGGGACCGGAGCTACTAACTTGCTCGCAAGATGTGATCAATCATGAGCCGCGGAGCGGGGAGAGGATAAAGGTGAGGGGTGCACGTCTGCTCGCAGCGCGGTCCCCTCACCCAGCCTTTGGCCGACCTCTCCCCACTTTCGTGGGGCGAGGTGAGGAGCCCCCGAGAAAATCAACCAATCAGATTCACTGTGGCGCGGTACTAGCTAGCGCGATCCTGGTGGCGGCGCCGGCGCCGTCGCCGTCGCCCCAGCTGCAGCTGCAGCCGCAGTCGTCGCCGTCGCCGTCGTTTCGGCCTCCTTGGTGTCGTCCGCGGCGGGCATCGCCTCGTCGGTCGGGATGGGTTCGTCCTTGGACGGCTTCGATGCCTGCCGCTGACGTTCACGATATCGCTCGCGCCGGGCCTTCTCGTCTCGGGCGGTGTCGCTGGTTGCCCCTTCGCCCGACGCTTGGCGGCGGCCGGAGCCCACCGTTGATGCCAGGTCTGCGTCGATGGGAATCAGCTGAACGACGGGAGGCTTGTCTGACTCCACGGCGATCGCCTTGTCTTGAAATCCCGGCTTGCGAACCATCACCCGCGTCGGCACGCTGGGATCGAGGTCCAGCGTCACCCAGCGCGGCGTGGTTCCCACGGATTCAAAACGGCCGGCGACGAAGATGTCGGCGCCCTCGGGATCACTCTGGATTAGGATGGGGATGCGTCGCGGCTTCTTCGTCGATCGGGGCGAGCGCGTGTCACCCGGCGCTGGTGATGCTTCGGCGAGGGCGGCACCGGTGCCCACCCCACTCCCACTCTGGCGATTCGTGTTCCAGACGCTGGTGCCCACGCCGGCGCCGATGCCGCCCGCGCACAACAGCGCCACCAACCAGAACGAGCCGCGCCTCCAGGCGGGGCGGGGCGCCAGCGCACTGGCCGCCGGGCCGTCGAAACCGTCCGTCCCTGGCGACACGGTATTCATGCGGGACGCCGAAGCGCGGGTGCGGGACAGCGCGATGGGCGGCACTGTCGGTGAGCGGCTGTTTGACCCGGTCACGGCCGAGAGGGTGGGGTTGCTGATGCTCGACGCAAACCGCCGGTCAGCCACCGACCCCGGTCCGACAGGGGCGATGCCAGCGTCTCCCACATTCACGCCGAAGGCTTCGCGCAGAGCGGCGGCCATGAGTTGCGGCGTGAAATGGGCGGCGTGCACCACCTCG
>JBDSME010000672.1:0-4418 GCA_039916065.1 Polyangia bacterium | reverse complement strand
GTAAATGAATAGACCGAAGAGCCGATCAACACGGCCAGGGCGCGGGTCCAGAGCACCTGCAGCGTCATCGCCGTCGCCCCGGAAACCGCGAAGGCGCCCAGGGCCACGCGACGGGCCAGCGGCGTGATCACCACGTCCTGCGGCAGCGCCGCGGCGGCGGCGGTGTCTCCCTCCGCCGCCGCGGTCTCCAGGAGCTGGTCCATGGCGTCTTGTCCGGCCGCGCGGGCATCCGCGAAGCGGGGCAGGCGGCGGGCGATCAAGATGGCGGCCGCCAGCGAAAGGTTGAACGACGCTGCGGTGACGTTGGTCCAGCGAACGCCCCAACTCGGCAGAAAGACGAATCCGGCGAAGAAAGCGCCGGCCACCGCGCCGAACAGGTTCACCGAGTACAACGTGCCGATACGCAACCCCACGCGTCGCAACTCCCACGGGTGCTGGACGAAGTGCCGCGCCAGAATGGGCAGGGTGGCGCCCATCAGCGTGGTGGGCAGGATCAGCAACGCCGCCGACGCGCCGAATCGCAACACCGACAGCAACGCGTAGTGATCTCCAAACGCTGTCCACAACCAGCGGTTCAGCGCCGGATAAAACGAGATCACCAGCGGGACCAGCAGGGCGTACACCCCGATGGCCGCCTCGATCAGGGCGTAGGTTCGGGCGGGATTCTTCAGGCGGTCGGCCACCCGACCGGCCAGGTAGGATCCCAGGCCCAGCCCGCCCATGAACGCCGTGAGGACTGTCGAGACCGCCAGGGTGGTGGAGCCGAAAACCAGGGTCAGCATCCGGGTCCACAACATCTCCAGCACCAGACCGGAAGCGCCAGACAGAAAAAAACACGCCAGGATGACGGGCCGCATGGGGGGTGCGGCAATGTACCACCGCCAACGGGGTATCCCTGCTGCCTCCTGGCCGGCGCGAGGTGCAGCTGATATAGCCGCCGCGCAGCAGCACGTACCCTTGCACGCCGGACCGGGCAACCCCGATTAGCCGTATGCCAGTCAAAGAGCCGGACAACACGATGTATGTCGCCGCCGATCGCGAGGGAGGGCTGGGACCGCTGGCGCTCGCGCGCGATGAGCGAGCCATCGACGAGGCGGCACTGGTCGATGAGGTACGGCGGGGTGCGCCCGGCAGCCGGGAGGCGCTCTACCACCGCTACAAACGACGCGTCTTCGCATTGAGTGCCCGCATCGCCGGACCCTCCGACGCCGAGGAAGTGGCACAGGAGGCGTTCATCAGAATTTTCCGCGGCATCGACAAATTTCGCGGCGATGCCGCCCTGGGCACGTGGATTTATCGGCTGGCGGTCAACGCCGCCCTTTCGCACCGGTCGCGACGTCCCCCACCGACAGAGTCCCTGGAGGCGCGCGCGGCAGAAGCGGCCGCCCTGGCCTCCCCGACCTGGGGCCCTGGTGATGGCGATTCGGTGCTGCGGGCGCGGCTGGAACGTGGGCTGGCGCTGCTTCCGGTTGGCTATCGGACGGTGGTGGTGCTGCACGACGTGGAAGGGTTGGAGCACGAGGAGATCGCGGCGGTGCTGGGCTGTCATGTGGGCACCTCAAAATCTCAGTTGCACAAGGCGCGAGGCAAGCTGCGCGAGATTCTGGCGGCCGACGGGATCACCGCCGCCGACATTTCCGGCCGGGTGCCGGCCGCCCCGGGTGGTGAGCCATGACCCGGCTCGGCGGTGGCGGCGTGTCGACGCGTCATGTCGAATCGGAGCGGTTGTCCGCCTGGATCTCGGGCGACCTGACGGAACGTGAGACCGCCGTGGTGCGGGCACATGTCGAGAATTGCGCCGCGTGTGCGAACGTGGCCTCGGAGCTGCGGACTCAAGTGGTGGCGACGCGTACCCTGGAGCGACCGGAGCCGCCGGCCACGCTGTGGTCGGCCATCGAAGGGGCCATGGCCAGGGACGACAGGGACGGCAGCGACGGCAGGTTGACGACCGCCCGGCGGCCGCGCAGCCCCTGGTCGGCGAGGTGGCCGACGTTGCTCACGGGAGCCTTCGCTGGCGCCGCCGCCGTGGTGGCCCTGACCTGGGGCGTGGGCCATATGGGCCATCTACGGGCTCTCGGCACTCCGGGCGGTGGGATCTCCACCAGCGCGGGGACCGCGCGTGGAGGACTGGCGGCCGAGGGCGCCGATCCCTTGCTGGCCGAGGCGGAGCGAGAGCTGGAGGCCGCCGCCGGTTCCTACGAACGGGCGGTGGCGAGGCTGCGCGAGATCCTGGAACGCGAACAGGTGCGCTGGGACCCCGCGGCGCGCGCCCGGGTGGGCGAGCGCGTGGCGCGCCTCGACGAGGCGGTGGCGTATTCGCGGACGGTGGCCCGTCGCGATCCCGGTGATGGTGCCGGGGCCGATCTGCTCTTTTCGGCCTATCAGAGGCAGATCGATTTCTTGGCCGAAGCGGTACATCGGGGCGCGCCCGCCGCCGAGGACGGTCTTCGTTGAGAAACCCCATGCGTCGCCAGTCCCGCGCCTTGAGCGCCCGCGCCCTCCTCACCGCTGCCGCGGGCCTCGGCGTGGGGTTCGGGGTGGTGGCCGCCCACGCCGCCGGTGACGGCGGGGCATCGTGGGCCCCCTCGTCGCCGCCACCGCCGCCCTGGTCCGCGCCCTCTGGATCTTCGGGCCAGACCGCGGGCCGACCCATCGACACCCGTGAGGTGATCGTGCCGGTACCGGGCGCCGAACGGATGCGCATCGACAATCCGCTGGGGAGCGTCACGGTGCGGGCCTGGGATCGCACTGATGCCATCCACATCATCGCAGAGAAGAGCTCGGCCTCCGCCGAGGTGCTGGGCCGCTTGCGGGTGCATTTCACCGCCTGGGCGGGGGGGGAGGTGTCGGTGGAAACGCGCGTCGAGGTGGGGGGGCGGGAGCGGGCGCTGCCGCTGGCGGCCAGTCGCGTGGACCTGGTGGTCGAGGTGCCGGCCATGCTCGAGATAGCGGCCAAGACGTTCGCCGGTGACCTGTCGGCGTCTGGGCTGCGTGCGGGCGCCCGCCTGGAGACCACCGGTGGGCGCATCGGGATCTCTGACGTGCACGGCCGGGTGGTGACCCGTCAGCTGCGCGGGGGACAGACGGTGCTGGCGGTCGACGGTGATGTGGACCTGGATGGCGTCGAAGGGCAGATGCGCCTGGAGGGTGTGGAGGGGGCGCGCCTGGAGGCCCGTGTGGTCGACGGCGATATACGCGCCGAGGACATCCGTTCGCGCGAGGTGCGCCTGTTGACCACCACGGGGCAGGTGGTGCTGCTCGGTGTGCTTCGTCCGGGCGCACACTACGACCTGCGCAGCTACAGCGGTGAGGTGCGTCTGGCGCTGTTGGCCGTTCCCCCGGCCAGCGCTGCCACGGCCTTCGAGTTGCGGGTCCGGTCGCCGGTGCCAGTCGACTCATCCATTCCCCTTAGGCCTTTGTCGCGACAGGGGGATCGGATGCGCGCGATCGCCACGCTGGCGCAGGCGCGCCCCCTCAGCGGGCTGCGCACGCGTCAGCGGACGACCGGCGTGCGGGTGGCGGCCGGCAGCGCCGCCGCTGGCAGTCCCGTGGAGTATCCGGTCGTGGAGCTGACCTCGGTGCTGGGCCGCGTGGTGTTGACCTCGGCCGCGGGGGTGGTGAATCCCCCTGGCACCGGGGTCGGCATCGGGTTCGGATTGCCCACCGGTGGCGCAGCGTCTCGGCCGTTTTGATCGGCACGACGCGGGCTCGGGGTGGAGGCACTTCGGTGGACTTCCGCGACTTCCGTCCTTTTCGATGCTAGGTTCGAGGGTCCGTCAGATTCGGAAATTCGGGAAAGTCAGAAGAACAGCGATGCGCCTGGGAATTGTGTCGGATATTCACGCCAACATCGAGGCGCTGGAAGCTTGCTTCAAGGCCATGGACAGCGCCAAGGTGGAGCGCACCATCTGCCTGGGAGACGTGGTGGGATATGGCGCCAGCCCGAACGAGACGTGCGCCCTCATCCGCTCGCGGGCGGCCCACACCATCCTGGGGAACCACGACGCGGCGGTCGCCGGTCGCATGGACTATTCTTACTACTATCACGCTGCCCGCCACGCGCTGGATCTGCACGCGCGTCAGCTTCAGCCGGAACACCTGGAATGGCTGAAGGCGCTGCCCTACGAGGTGCGCGAGGGTGACGTGCACTTCTGCCACGGGTCGCCCCTCAACATCGAGGAGTTCGACTACATCTTCGCCAAGGATCAGGCGGCGCAGTGCCTGTCCATCTGGCCAAAGATGGCGCAGCTCACCCTGATCGGCCATTCGCATCTCTGCAAGGCCTTCGCGCTGTCGCCGGACGGCGGCACCCATGACGTGGTGGCGCAGAAGTTCGACTTGCGTCCGGGGTGGAAATACATCGTCAGCGTGGGGTCGGTGGGCCAGCCGCGCGACTACGACCCACGGGCCAGCTACGT
>JBDSME010000671.1:0-3647 GCA_039916065.1 Polyangia bacterium | reverse complement strand
GTCGGGCCCTCGTAGATTTCGTTCTTTGTGTAGAAAGTTTCGCCGCGCCAGTACATCTGGAAGGCCACCAGCTTCTCGTCGGGAGAACGCCGGGCCTTGTAGTAGGCGGCGATCACGTTTTTCTGCGACCAGTAGGGGGCCACCGCCGGCATGTAGCGATCCAGCAAGAAGTACGTGGTGAGTACCCCCACGCCCACGAACCCCACCACCGCCCACCGCCGCACCCGCGGGAAAATGAGGGCGATCATGGCGGCGGCAAACAGCACGGCGAACGACGTCAATGCAAAGGAAAAGTCCAGGGCGTCGGGCCAGGGCCTCCCCTTGGGACTGTGGATGTAGTCGTAGGAGAACAGCCACAAAAACCGCTGGGAGGCGCTCTTGGCGTTGACCAGATCCGCCGTCACCAGTCCCAGCAACGGTAGCCCCACCACCGCCGTCACCGCCGCCAAGCGGGACACGCGCCACCCCTGCCCCGCCGCCGCGACCCGCGCCGTCCCATCGCCCCGGGAGCGGCCCAGCAGCTCATCCAGGAAGCACCCCACGCAGATGGCCAGCCCCGGCACCGCGGGCAGCACGTAATGATGGAACTTGGTCATCGACACCGACACCAGCGCGTAGGCGGAGACGAACCAGATCGCCCCCAGCCAGAAGATCCCCTGGGCACGTACCTGCGCCGGCGACGGAGCCGCTGAACGACGGCGCATCACCGCCCACAGCAGCGCGCCCGGAGCCAGCCCCACCCACGGCCACATTGCGTAGCCCAGCTCGCGCAGGAAATACTCGAAAGAGCCGCGATCGCCGTGGCGGCCCAGCACCATGCGGCGCCAGTGGTTGTCGCCGAACAGCTCGTTCCAGAAGGCCCAGCCATGTCGAATGATCATGGCGTGGTGCCACGGCACCGCTACCACCGCGCAACCCACCAGCGACACCACCACGGCGTAGACGAGCTGCGCGCGCCGCAGCCGCCGCCAGTTCCAGGTGAATCCCAGGTAGGCCATGAAGACAATCAACGGCAATCCCAGGCCCGCCAATCCTTTGGCCAGCACCGACAGCCCACACAGGATGGCGGCGATGTACAGGTAAAGCGGCGCCTTGTAACGGGTCTGGGCGGCCAGGAAGATGAAGGCGGCAAAGCCCACGTAGTAGGGGATCATCGCCACCGCGCCGTACATGCGCAGCACACCGTTGCCCCAGGGGATTTCGATCTTCAGCTGGAGGGAATCAATCAGGAACTGCGGCAGCGTCACCACCGCGAACAACCCGAGCGCGAAATAAAACAGCCAGTGGTGCGGCCAGGTGGTGAATCGCCCGCGCCCGCGGCGCGGCAGCACCTGATCGGTGTCGTCGAACAGCGCCATGGCCCCCAGCGCCAGTGCCATGGCCATGGGACCGACGAAGGCCATGTCGGTCATGGCCTGTCGCGCCACCAGGCTGTACATGGGCGCGGTGGCCACCACGGCGGCGCTGAGCAACCCGGCGCGCCGGCTGACAAAACGCGACGTCACCAGGTACACCGCCAGGATGCCCAGTACGCCCATCAAGCAGAAGGGAGTGCGCACCGCCCACTCCGCCCGCGTGCCGATGGCCATCTCACCGGGATCGCCCCCGGGTAGCCCCACCCGCGCCACGTGCATGCCGATGCTCATCAGCCAGAACGAGAGGACCGGCTTGGACCAGAATACATCCAGGTCGCGCGGCGATCCCGGCCACCACAGACTGATGAAGTCCCCGCGGTTGGTCATCTGCCGGGCCACCTCGGAGTAGTGCGTCTCCCAGGGGTCCCACAGCCCATAGGTCCCCGCCAGGGGGACGTACAGCAGCAATCCGCAGGCGATCACCATTAGCGAGATCTGCGTGTCGGTGAAGCGGTCGAGCCACGACGGACGTCCCGCGGCAGGGGGCGCGACGACCTCCGGCGGTATTGATGGTTCAGGTGGCAAGGACGCGGGCCAGTTTCACGAGGTCGAGATCGATCGATTTGCGTGTGGTGACGACCTCGGACAAGGGGGTGGACCTTACCTGCCCCTCCACGAACCCCATCATGCATCCGTGCTGCCCGCGAGCCAGGTGTTCGATGGCGCCCGCCGACAACCGCGTGGCCAGCAGCCGGTCGAAAGCCCCCGGCGCTCCCCCGCGCTGCACGTGCCCGAGAGTGGTGGCGCGCATATCAAAGCCCAGCCGGGCGCGGTTGCTCTCGAAGTGCTTCAGCAATTCGGCGGCGTTCAACTTGGCGCCCTCGGCCACCACCACCAGGGCGTGGGGCTTGCCGCGGGCGTAGGCGGCGCGCAGGTCGGCGGCGATCGTGTCGGCGTCCACCTCGGCCTCGGGAATGACGATGGAATCGGCACCCCCGGCGATGCCCGCCATCAGCGCCAGATAGCCGCAGTTGCGGCCCATCACCTCGACCACGAAGGCGCGCTTGTGCGAGGTGGCGGTGGTGCGCAGCCGGTCTATCGACTCGAGGGCGATGTTGAGGGCGGTGTCCACGCCGATGGTGATCTCGCTGCAGGCGAGATCGTTGTCGATGGTCGAAGCGACGCCCACCACGGGAAACCCCATCTGCGACAAGGCGTACGCTCCCGTCTGCGAGCCGTTACCCCCGATCACCACCAACCCCTCCACCCCGGCGTCGTGCAGATTCGCCAGGGCGGTGGCGCGCACGGATTCCTGCTTCCACTCCGGGAAGCGGGCGCTGCCCAGGACCGTCCCGCCGCGTTGCAGGATGCTGCCCACGTCGCGGGCGCCGAGCGGTTCGATGCGGCGGTCCACCAGGCCGGCATAGCCGTTGTGAACCCCAAACACCTCCCATCCTTCGTTGATGCCGAGGCGCACCACGGTGCGAATGGCGGCGTTCATACCGGGGGCGTCCCCACCGCTGGTCAGGACCGCGATGCTTTTCATGAAACCGCCGCCATCCTACACGAGAGCCCGCGGCGCTGTCGTTGTAGTCTTTCGCTGATGGCTGTCACGACCCGCCCCCCCCGCCCCGCCGAGACAAACTACATCACCCCGGAGGGCTATCGCCGCCTGACGGACGAGCTGACGTTCCTGCACACCAAGAAGCGACCGGAGGTGGTGGGGGCGCTGGGGGACGCCGCCGCGGAGGGCGATCGTTCCGAGAACGCGGAGTACATCTACCGCAAGAAGCAGCTCCGGGAGGTGGATCGGCGCATGCGCTTCCTTTCCAAACGCCTGGACAACGTCCAGGTGGTGCGGCCGACCGACCAGACCCGCCGGGATCGGGTCTTCTTCGGGGCGACGGTGATCGTGGAGGACGACGACGGCGAGACCAGCACCTACCGCATCGTGGGCGAAGACGAGACCGACGGGGCCGCGGGCGACATCTCCTGGAAGTCGCCGGTGGGGCGAGCGTTGCTGGGCAAGACCATCGGCGACAGCCTGGTGGTCCGCTGGCACGCCGGCACGCGCCGCCTCACGGTCGGTGAGATCACGTACCTCTGAGGCTAGCGACCGCTACAGCGACAGGGCCTGGCGAATCTGATCGACGATGCGACCCGGTCGCTCGTCGATATCAATGGTGACGGCGTCGTGTGGCTCTTCCAGCGCGGCAAACTGACTGACCAGCAGGTTTTCCCGCAGGAAATGCCCGGAACGGTTGCGCAGCCGCCGCTTCAGCAGACTGACGC
>JBDSME010000670.1:0-5029 GCA_039916065.1 Polyangia bacterium | reverse complement strand
GCGTCCAGGTGTTCGCGCGGCGCCGCCAGCGGCATGGGCGAACCCAGCAGATCCCGTTTCAGGATGACGGCAAAGGGAAGAATCGGCAGATCCAAGATCGTTCCTGTTCAGTTCGTGGTTGGCGGCTTCAGTCCGGGAAGGGCATGCCGAAATCTGGCTTGTCGCGCTGACCGCTCACCCAGCGATAGACCTCCAGGGTCTGGCGAGCCTTCGCGTCCCAGGTGAACATTTTGAACACGCGATCGCGCGCCTGTCGCCCCATGGCGCGCAGGCCGGTGGACAGGCCGGTCGGATTGTCCGCCAGGTCACCCAGCACCTGACGAAATCGCGCCACCAGCTCGGCCCGCGTTCCCATGGGAACACGATAGCCGGTCCGGTCGGTGACCAGCTCCGCTGGCCCGCCATAATCGGCGACCACGGGCACCAGGCCCAGCGCCATGGCCTCCAGCACCACGCCGCCGCCGAACTCACGAATGCTGGGGAAGCCCAGCACGTCAGACTCGATCAGCCGTTCCTGCATCTTCACGTGCTCGACCCAGCCGTCCAGCTTCACGCCCGCGCCCAGGTTTTCGGCCGCCACCAGCCGGCGCAGCTCCGGCATCTGGTCGCCGTCACCGATGATGTCGACCACCACCTTTCCAGCGCGCACCAGGGGGGCCGCCGCCTCGAGCAACATGTCGGCGCCCTTGTAGGGGACCAGCCTGCCCACGAAGGCGACCCGCAGTGGCGAGCGCACGGGGCCATCCACCTGGCGGGAGAAACGGGCGGGGTCGACGGCGTTCTCGGGGATATACACGCAGCGATCGCGATAGCGGGCGGACATCTGCTGCCAGGTGTCGCGCGAACCAATGACGATGGCGGCGGCGTCGCGACGGGACTGGCGATAGTACGGCAGCAG
Organism: Polyangia bacterium; assembly: GCA_039916065.1. Classification (GTDB taxonomy): domain Bacteria; phylum Myxococcota_A; class Polyangia; order Fen-1088; family Fen-1088; genus FEN-1088. Next base: position 4,131 of record JBDSME010000670.1, on the reverse strand, counting down.
CTTGTACGCATCTCGCACGTAAGACAGATATTCGCCTTCCGCGCGAAGCTGGTGGTGAAAGCCGCGGGGCCAGGGGACGCCGCCGTTGATGGGTCCCCACACGAACGGCACCCCCGCCCGTCGACATGCGCCGGCGATGACGCTGGGGACGGTGGGGCTGAGGGAGGTCACCCGGTGAACCACGTCCCACTGGTGATCCTTGATCTCCTGGCCGAATCGCTGCCAGGCCTTGTATTCGAAATAGGCGTACGACACCGGGGCCAGGGCGGTGCTGACCGTCCATCCCAGGTGAGCCTTCTTGCGCAGGGCCTCGTCCAGTTGCCACATCGGACGCGCCACCAGCTCGGAATCGACGGCGGTGAAGTCGAGGCCCGGCTGCCAACCCTGGCGCACGAACGCATCGGAGTTGCGCAGCTGCGTGACCACGTGCGCATCCAGCCCATCCGTGAGCCGGTGCAGAGCTTCGCAGTGCGACCACCCCACCAAAGGGACACTGAACCAGTCAGGGTTACAGGACTCGGCTAGAACGAGCGCGCGCAGTTTCTTCATGGAGGGGACGGGGCTCTTCCTTCGAACATTGACAAGAGGGTGATGGCGTCCGAGCCGCGACTCCAGCTAGGGCGCGCCAGAGGGTACGCGGCGGGTTTTCGGATCGAGCAGCAGGTCGACCACCCGCTCGCCGGCGTGCCCATCGCCGAAGGGGTTGGCCCAGTCGCGCTTGCGGGCGAGCATGCCCTCCACCGCCGCCTCCAGCACCCCTGGCTCGGTCGAATCGCACAGGACGTTGGCCCCGACGTCGACGGTTTCGGGGCGCTCGGTGTTTGCGCGCAGGGTGACGCAGGGGACGCGCAGCGTGCAGGCCTCTTCCTGAACGCCGCCCGAGTCCGTCAAGGTGAGCTGCGCGTCGGCCAGCAAGCGCAAGAAATCGAGATAGCCCACGGGATCGGTGGTGATGAAGGGCGGTTCGGAGAAGCGCCGGCCATCAGCCATGCGAGCGATGGTGGCGCGCGTGCGGGGGTGGGTGGGGAAGACCAGGGAAACCTCGTGATGCTTGGCCACGGCGCCAAGGGCGCGCATCACCGCGCGCAGCCGTTCCTCGGAATCGACGTTGGAGGGGCGATGCAGGGTCACCAGCGCGTAGCGCTTTCCCTGCAGACCCAGCCGTTCGATGACCTGAGAGCGATCGCGGGCCCGCTTGGCGTTCATCAGGGCGGCGTCAACGACTGTGTTGCCCACCACGTGGACACCACGAATGATGTTCTCGCGCCGCAAGCGTTCCACCTGCCCCGCGGTGGGACAGAGGTGCAACGCCGCTACCCGGCCGGCCAGGACGCGATTTGCCTCTTCGGGCATGTCCCAGTCGTCACTGCGCAGGCCGGCCTCCAGGTGGGCGATGGGGATGCCCAGCTTGTAGGCGGCCAGGGCGCCGCCGAGCACGCTGTTGGTGTCGCCCTGGACCAGCACCCACCGCGGCTGCAGCTTCGCCAGCGCTTCGGCGCTGCGAATGATGATGGTCCCCAGTTGCTGAGCCGGACCTGACGAGCCCACCTCCAGGTTCGCCACCGGCTTGGGCAAGCCCAGTTCCTCGAAGAAGATGGCGTCCAGTTCGTAGGAGTAGTGCTGGCCCGTGTGAACGATGGAGAGGGGCGCGTTCCTCTTCTGCAGCGCCTCCACGACCGGCGCGATCTTGATCAATTCGGGTCGGGTGCCAACGACGAACGTAATCATCGGTAAGTTGCCTCTATGCTATCCGTGATACGGGTATGGTAGTTCGGCGCTTCGCTCAATCGGCTAAAGGCGAACCCTCGATAGCGTAGGCGAAAATGGCGGCGCGCGCGAGAACCCGCGCGCTGCCGACACCTCCGCTCACCGGGACCTCCACCCTGCACCCTGCACCCTTGCCCCTCAGAAGTTCCAGCGCTGGGACGTCACCTGCCGGAACAGAGGTTGCGCCATGTCCGAGGTGCAGGTGGACGATGTGACCGCGGTTCCCGAGACCTGGGCGCACTGGTCCGTGGGTCCCTTGAGCTCCCCGTCGGAGAGCAGCGACCATCGCTCGTCTGCCGAAGCGTCGCAGGTCTCGACAACCACGCCGGCACCCACCACGCCCAGACATTTGCCCGTGGAATCCAGCACGCGGCCGGTACTGGTCACTGTCCAGTTCTGTGCGGCGGCACCGTTACACGTCGCCACCGACACCGCCGAACCGCTGGTCGCGCCAGTCTGCAGACACTGTCCGCCGGCGGTGTGCAGCGGAGCGGGCCCCCCGGTCAAACTTTTCAGAGGATACATCCGATGGCACCAGAGGTCGAAGTCTGGATCGGGCTGGGGAGTCGGCTGATAAACCTGAACGATTTGCGACTTTTCGTCGTACTGCGCCGGGGAAAGATTTGGGCTTTCTGCAGCGGGCAAGGGGGCGGTGGCGAAGGACGGCTCGGCCATCGAATAGCCGCGATACATCGTCAGCTCGCGGACCACGCCGTCGGCCCGGCCCACGTCGAAAGCGAATCGAGCGGAGGCGACATGGTCGGGGTGGTCGGAGCCGTGAACCTGTGAAGCATCCAGCACGCCCACCTTGCCCGGCTGCACCTCAGCCAGGATGGCCGTCAACACGTCGGTAAGCTGAGCGCCGGTGTAGGTGGTGCTGCTGTCAATAGTGTTCGCCGTTCCCGTGATGACATCCGGCACCTTGCCATCGAGGATGCGCAGGTAGATCGCCCGCACCGAGGGGTGGGCCGTCAGCACGCATCGCCGCGGCGACTTGCCGCCGTAATTGGCCATGGCACAGGACCAGTCGCCCTCCGTCGGATTCGCCAGGCCCGCCATGGCGGCGTGCGCCTTGCGGACGCTCGCTTCCCGGGCGGTCGCCTGGGTAAGGCCGTTCTGGCCATCGCCCGAGGTGACATAGACCGTGGTCACCGCCTTGCCTGCGAAGATATCGGCTTTGAGATCCGGGTTCATGAACAGGAGTTCATCATCAGGATGCGCCACCACATAGACGCTTGCGGTGGTGGCGCCGGCTGCACCACCCGTGCCCGCGCCACCCGTCCCGGCACCGCCGGTCGCAGCGCCGCCAGTCCCCGCTCCACCCGTGCCCGCGCCCCCGGTTGCAGCGCCCCCGGTGCCGGCGCCGCCAGTCCCGGCTCCACCCGTGCCCCTGCCCCCGGTCGCTGCGCCGCCCGTGCCCGCGCCCCCGGTCGCTGCGCCGCCAGTCCCCGGCGCGCCCCCGCTGCCCGGCGCGCCGCCGGTTGTGACCGCCGCGCCGCCCGTACTAACCGCGCCGCCCGTCCCCGCCCGTCCGCCGGTGGCGCTTGTGCCGCCTGAGCCCACGCGACCACCAGTGGCCGCCGAGCCGCCCGTCCCCATGGCGCTGCCCCCGGTGGCGATCGCGCCACCGCCGGTGCCCGGGGTTCCTCCGGTACCGGCGCCGCTCCCGCCCGCGCCTCCGGATGCTGGGATTCCGCCACTGGCGCCAGAACCGCCGCTGGAGGTCACGCCACCACCGGTGCCCGGGGTGCCCCCCGGTCCGTCGGTGGTCACGCCGCCGTCCGCTCCCGCCACCGGTCCACCGGAACCGCCGCTTGAAATGAACGAACCACCCGTGCCCCCGTGGCCGCTTCCGCCGCCGCCACCACCTCGGCCCCCCGCCCCGGCGAGCGATCCCGCGTCACCATCGCTGCGCGCGTCTCCCGGGCCGGCGTCGGTCTTGGTCGCGCCCTCTCCTCCTCCGCAGGCGGCGAGACCGGTCAGGGCCAGAGTCAAACAGGCGTGGCGAATGATTCGGTGTTTCACGATATCTTTCCTTTCGTTCTCTTCCCCGAGGGCTGCAAACCTTTCAGGCGTGGTCGTTTTCTTGGCTCGTTCGGTCTGGGCTGTGATCATCGAGGTGGTGCCGCTTTCAGGCCCGTGCCTCCTGCACGGCAGGGGACGCATAGCGGTTGCCGACGGGCGCCGGGTCCGGGTCCAGCCCGCGCTCCATCCCCGCCAGCACGCCCACCAGGAACGTGAGATAGGGATCGATGCTTGAGTTGGGAATCAGATCCAGCGCGTAGACCACCGTCATCAACGCCAGGCAGCCGACCAGGGCACGGTCGCGGGGTGCCTGCGTCTTCGCCAGGATGCGCCGCGACC
>JBDSME010000669.1:0-2581 GCA_039916065.1 Polyangia bacterium | reverse complement strand
AGATCAGTCGCTGCTTCGGGAGGCGGCGCTCATCGACCGGGCGCGCGCCGCGCTGGCGACGGACCCCGCCCAGTCGCTGGCGCTGCTGGAACGGCATCGCCGGGAAGCGCCTGACGGACAACTGTCGCCGGAGCGCGAGTTTCTGTCGGTAGCGGCGCTCTGTTCCGTGGGCCAGCTCGATGAGGCGTCTCGGCGCGCGACGGCGCTGGACCGCCGCAAACCCGCAAGCACGTACGCGGCGCGGGCGCGCCGGCTGGTGCAGGCGGCGCGCGACGGCTCAGCCCGCGTGCAGCAGGATCGCTGACGCACCAATCGAGATGGAGACCCACAGTCCGCCACGCTGCGGGGCACGCTTGAATCCGTGGCGCTGGCTGACGGTGGTGGCGGTCACCGCCGGGGCGTTGCAGATGACAGGCGGCTGTCAATCTCCGCGTCGCGACGCCATCGCACGCGAGCCCATCGGCCCCGACTCCACGGTGGGCGAGCCTTTCCGCTTTCCATACATCGACGCCAGGGCCCCCGCAGACGCGCCTTCCCGCTTCGTGGGCGGCGCCGGCACCACTCCGGGCGCGCCCAGCATCGCTTACCCGCTCGATGGTGCGATGCATGCGATGAACATCAGCGAGGTCAGGTTCCAGTGGACCCGCGGCACTAGCACCAACACCCTTTTCCGCATCCGTCTGGACGACGGCAGCAACGACTACGATTTCTACACGCGATGCGTGGCCCCGCGTTGTCTGTTCCTTCTGCCGCCTGCGGGCTGGCTGGCAATCGCCTCGTCCCATTCCGATGCTCAGCTCACGGCGACGGTAGCGGGGACCGATGAAACGGGCGGCCCGATCTATCAATCAGCCGCCATTGCCGTGCGGTTCTCGCCGGCACCGGTGACTGGTGGGCTGTATTACTGGACGGCGGCCACCAGCAACGGGGGCACGACGTACCGCTTACCCTTCGGCGCGGCGACTGCCACCCCGTTCATCGTTCCCTCGTCGGCAATCAATCCCCTGCCCTGCTCTGGCTGTCACAGCGTCAGCCGAAATGGCGCCATGATCTCCTTCGCGGCGGCCAATGACGGGTCGGGCACGCTGGGCTTCCTGGGAACGGCCCCCACGCAAGCACCCGAGCAAGCCACCATCGTGCCCGACGCCACGGGCGGTAAGCGCGCACGGTTCACGGCCCTCAATGCCGACGGCAGTCGGGTGTTGACCACCACGTACGGCGCCATCCAGGTTCTGGACACCTCGACGGGACAGGTGTTGAACGTCGGAAATCCCGCAGCGCTTCTGCCGGCGGGAAAGCGCGTCACCCACCCCGAGTGGTCTCCCAGCGGCAACCGCGTGGCATTGACGCTGTATACTTTTGCCCCGACGGGCGGGGGCAGCGACATTTCCGACGCCCGCCCGGAAGACGGCGAGATCGTGACCTTGGAGTTCGATCCGGTTACCGGAAAAGCCACCCGCCTGCGCCACATCGTGGTGCCGGGCAGCGGCGACGGGGGTTTTCAACACTTCTATCCCAGCTGGTCGCCGGACGAACAGTGGCTGGTGATGGCGGCGGCACCGCGCGGCACCTCGGCCTACGCGGCGCCCGCGGCGCGGCTGCGCCTGGTTTCGGCTCAGCTCGACAATCAGGTCTGCCCCGGCCCCACCTGTTTCGAGCTCGCAAAGGCTTCGCAGGGAATCAATGTTTCGTCCACCTGGCCCAAGTTCAGTCCGTTCTCACAGAGCAACGGCAAGGTGTTCTTCGTCACCTTCAGCTCCCGAATCGACTACGGTTTCATGCTGTCGAACCACGCCGCCACCGACGGCGGCATCGCCCAGTTGTGGATGTCGGCCATAGATCTGCGCGCGCTGCAAATGGGTCAGCCCGTTGCCGATCCGTCGTTGCCCCCTGTCTGGCTGCCCTTCCAGAACGTCACCCAGAACAATCAGCTGCCCTTCTGGAGCGAGGTCGTAGCATGCAGTGCCGACGAGGGATCGGCGAATCCGGGCTGCGGTGAAAACCAGGTGTGCGATCGCGGCGAATGCAGGGTGCTGAGCCCGTAGCTGAACGGGAGCGCGGCTATCGCCTTCGTTTCACACCATCAAGTCTGTTATCGGACCTGTCTCACTTCCGGTACCGAAGGTCTGATCGGCGATGCCGAAGGCATTCATCATGGACACGAACAGTTTGCTGCCGTGAACACCCTGCGGTGCTGCCCCTCCAGACGGCTTCGTGAGTGGGGACGGCTGGCCCAATCCCAGCCCTTTCGCGTCGGCGGCGCTACGGGGACCCACGTTCACCCGTGGGAAGGTCATCTTGGGATAGTAATTGTAGTGGGTACCGTCTACCTTCAGTTTGCCACCGGCACTACCGGCGAGCACGATGGGCATGTCGAACTTGCGGTGGGCATTTCCATCCGAGATCTCGCTGTTGAGGTAGGCCAAGCTGTTGTCGAGCAGCGTCTTGCCATTTGGCTCCGTAATCTTGTCGAGCTTGGTGAGGAAGTTTGCCCACTGCTGCATCTCCCACCGGCCAATCTCCCTCAGCTTTTTGATATCCGCGTCGCCTCTATAATGCGAAACGGTGTGGTGCAGCGACG
>JBDSME010000668.1:0-4765 GCA_039916065.1 Polyangia bacterium | reverse complement strand
ACGGTGTCCAGCAGCGTGTCGGAGGCGTCGCGCGCGGTGAAGCCCAGATCGCGGGCGGCCTTGGCGCTGTCGAAGTACCAGTAGTGGGCGGCCATGTCGACGCTGGCGGGCTCGAAGGGCGGACTTTTGCCCCAGCGCCGGAAGAAGGCGGCCTGGGCGTGGGCGGCCAGGACGGGCAGCTTGCCTCGGCCTTTTATCAACGGCCCGGGGACCTTGGTCAACCGTTCCAGGCGGCCGAAGAACTCGGCGAAGGTCCAGTTGGTGCCACCCAGCAGGTAGCGCTCACCGGGGACACCTTTTTCCATCGCCACCGGGAAGGCGGCGGCGGCGTCGCGGGCGTCCACGAAGTTGAGGCCACCGGTGGGGCTGATGGTGATCTCGCGCCCCAGGAACTGCAGCACAAGACGCGTGGAGCTGAGCCGATCGTCGCCCGGGCCCAGCAGCAGGCTGGGATTCAGCATCACCAGCTCGACCTTGTCGCCGCACGCGCGGCGGGCGGCCTCCTCCTGGTACAGCTTGCTGGCGTAATACGGCCAGCGGGTGATCAGCTCCACCGGCGCCGGCGATTCTTCGTCCAGATCGGCCTCGGCGCGCCTGGACACCGCGATGGTGCCGCTGGTGGATGACATCACCATCCGCCGCACCCCCGCCGCCACCGCGGCCTGGCACAGGACCCGCGTCCCGTTCACGTGAACGTCGTACATACGATGAGCGTCTCCCGGCTTCGACGACACGAACCCGGCCAGGTGATAGATGCGATCGACGCCCCCCAGTGCCGCCGCCACGTCCGTCGCCGAGGTCACGGAGCCCCGCACCACGTCGACGCCCAGCTCGGCGAGCCAGCGCGGCGCGGTTCCCGACTGCATGGCCCGCACCGGTCCATCGCTGCGGCGAACCAGCTCGCGCACCAGATGGGCACCAAGAAATCCGGTTGCCCCCGTGACCAGGATGGTTCCGGGCGTCGCTGCCTTGGGCTTCACCGTCGCCATCAAGGCACCGAGCTCAGCAAAATTCGTTGCGGTTTTTCGGCGCGCTGTTCCGCCCGGGGCGCCAGCGTTTGCCCATCCCACCCTGCCCGCGCCGACTGCAGATCCAGCCGGGTGGCAACACCGTCACGCAGGTTCTCCACCAGACGCTGGGTGACGGCCGCGATCAAGCGCCACGAATCCTGCTGGGACAGCCCCTCCGTCAAGGTGTGCAGATCTTCCACCGACAGGAACGGCCCAAACGCCACCCCCAGCGCGCGCGAGCGCGGCAGGGCCGCCCCCTTGGGCAGCGACTCGAATGTGCCTTCGATGTATGCGGGCAGCACCCCCACCCCGGAACGCAGCGCCAGGTAACCCAGGCTGGGAAGAAAATCCACCATCTCGCCGGTCACCGACCGGGTCCCTTCCGGGAACACCATCATGCTCTTTCCCTGGCGCAGCACCTGTTCGGCCGTGTCCATCGACTTGCGGATGGACCCGGCACGTTCCATGGGTACCAGGTTGGTGAAATTCTTGAAGTAGGCGCGCCGGTAGCGATTGCGAAAAAAGTAGTCCGCGGCAGCCAGCGAGGTGATGTCACGGCCCGGACGGCCGAGCGCCACCTTGATGAGGCCCATGTCCAGGTGCGACGAATGATTTGCCGCCACGATAAAGTTGGTGTTCAGGGGGATATGCCGTTGCCCCTTCACCTTTGACGACAGCACGCGCTGATAAAACAGCCGTTGGGCCACCCCCAGCCCGCGCTTGCCAGCGCTGGCCAGCGGCCCGGGCACGTAGACGTCGTCGTCCACCGTCGACGATCCCTTCGCCTTGCTGCGCCACGATGACACCACCGCCAGCGCGCCTTCGGATGCGGTCGCCGCCGCTGTCGCCGCGGTCCCTCTGCCACCGCCCCGCTTGTCCCCGGCCGATGCGCCCGAGGCCCGCACCAGGGCGTGCAGCTCCTTCACATCCCGCGCGTTCGTGAAGTCCGTGCTCTCGGGGATGGCGATGCCCGCGCCTTCCAGGGCCGCGCCGAACTCGGTGTACATCAGGCTATCGAAGCCGAGCTGGTCCATCCTGCTGCCGGCGTGCACTTCCGAGCGCGATTTGCCACTGACCTGCGCCACGATGTCCAGCAACCAGCCGATACCGCTGTCCTCGGCCGCCGCGTCCGCTGTCGTGGCGGCGTCACCGGCCGCCTTCTTTTGCAGGCGCAGCAGCTCCGCCACCACATCACGGCGCTTGACGTTGCGCTTCGCCGTCTTGGGGAGATCCCCCTCCCAGAAGTGAACCGCCTTCACCCGCTTCCAGAACGGCAGATCCGTCGACACCTTGCGAAAGTGCTCCTCCACCTTCTGCTGAATGGCCTCGCGGGTCAGCTCGGGCGCATGGTCATGGTTGGCGGTCACCGCGCACACCACCTGCTCCCCGGACCCGTCCGGCAGGCCCACCACCGACAGTTCCTTTACGTAGGGCGAGCCGCGATACAGGTCCTCCACCTCGTCCGGGTAGACGTTCTTGCCGTTGGAATCGACGATCACCTCTTTGGACCGCCCCACCAGGTACAGGTTGCCGTCCTCGTCGAAGCGGCCAATGTCGCCGGTGTGAAACCAGCCGTCCCGGATGGCGGCGGCGGTGGCCTCCTCGTCCTCCCAGTAGCCGGCCATCACGTTGCGCCCGCGCGCCACCACCTCGCCCACGCCCGCCCCATCGGGCTGGTGGATCTTCACCTCCACGCCCGGCAAGGGTTGTCCCACCGAACCGGGCAGAGCCTTGCGCTTGGGCGAGGTCACCGACAGGACCGGCGCCGTCTCGGTGAGGCCGTAGCCCTCGAAGAAATCGAAGCCCATGCCGACGAAGCTCTTCAGCACGTCCTGGGGCAGCGCGGAGCCGCCGCTGATCAGATAGCGGATGCGCCCGCCGAACCCCTCATGCACGGGCAAGAAGAACAGCATGCCCAGGTCCAGCCCGGTGCGCGATCTCAGCTCGTAGTTGGCTGACATCAGCCCCTTCATCGCCGTCTCCAGGACGGGCGATCGCTCGGAGAACCGCTGCAGCACCCGCCGGCGCAACAGGTCCCACAGCGCCGGTACGCCCACGATCGACGTCACGTGTCCCTTCTTCAGCACCGACGCGATGGCCTCGCCCGTCAGCTCGGACAGGTAGGTGATCTGGGCGCCGCGGGCCAGCGGCACCAGCAGCCCCGTGGAGAACTCGAAGGTGTGGTGCAGGGGCAGCACCGACAACATGCCGTCGTTCACCCCGAAGGCAAAGATCTTCGACAGCTCGGAGACCATGAAGGTGAAATTGCGGTGGGTGAGCATCACCCCCTTGGGCTTACCGGTGGTCCCCGAAGTAAAAATCAGCGTGGCCACGGTATCGGGGTTCACCTTGCTGACCAGCGCGCGCGCCCGCTCCTGCTCCACCGCCTCGTCCTGGAGCTCGAAGGCCTGCGACAGCGGCCAGACCTTGGTGTTGAGGTTGGCCTCCCGCAGCGCCCGGGTCAGGCCGCTGCGCTTCTCGTGCAGGTCATCGCCGATCAAGATGCCGGCGGCGCCCGAGGCCCGCGCCACGTTCACCACCTCCGCCACCGTCGATTCATTGGCGATGGGGACCGCGGTGGCGCCCAGCTTGAGGATGCCGAAGTAGGCCATGCTCCACTCGGGCCCGTTCTTGGCGAAGAGCATGATGCGCTCCCCCGCCGTCTGGTCCTGCCCCACCAGGAATGCGCCCACCCGCGTGGCCAGCTCCTGCAGCTCGGAGTACTTGTAGATCTCTTCGCGCCGCCCCCGCTCGATGCGCACCGCAGGCCGCGTCGCGTGCAGCTTGGTGGTGGTGTCGAACAGCTCCAGCAGGTCGTGATAGCTGTAGACCTGCTTGGGCTTGGGTGCGTAGGTGGAATCCAGCTCCGGCAGGACCCACTTCTCCAGCCCGGGGAAATGGATGTTCATCCAGTAGTCGTACCAGTCCAGATCCTCCGGGCCCCAGCGCAACAGCTCCTGGTCCGCCGTCGGCATGCGATCGCGCAAGGCGCGGATGTTGTCGGCGCGCAGGACGTAGGCGTTCTCCAGGATGAACGGCCGGAACAGCTCGATGTTCTCGCGCGCCTCGTCGGTGACGCGCGCCACCTCGTCCAGTCCCTTGATGCCGCGATCGATGATCTCCGTCAGGCGCCCGGCGCCCCAGCGGGGCCGCACCCGACCGAGCGCCCGCGAGGTGCGCTTGACCACCCGATTGACCAGGGGCAGGGACTTCTTCTGGTAGTCGTCGGGAGACACCGGACGAAACTCCATGCGCGCCGCCAGCGCATTGAGGAACTTGTTGCCGGTCTCCTTGCTCTGAAAGCGCTTGCGCTTGTAAAGGCCCGTCAGGGTCACGATGCGCGCGATGCGCCCCGGGTTGAGATCGCCGCTGGAGAGCTGATGGACCAGCTTGGGCTGCTCCACCATCACCTGCGCCGCCACCATCAGCATGCCAGCACACACGTGGTCCACCGGCACGATGTCCAGGATCAGCTTGTCCGACACCGGCAAGACGTTTTGCCCCTTCAGGGCCAGGTAGACCAGCGGCGCCGAGGTGGTGAAGCCTTCGTTCCACCCCTGGAAGGGATACGCCACCGCGCTCTCCACGATGGCCGGACGGACAATCGAGCGGAACATCTCGGTCTCGCGCGCCACCAGCTGGTCGCCCATGCTCTTGGTGTAGGTGTAGATGTTGGGCCAGCCCCACTGCTGCGCGCGCTCCAGACCGCGGCGCGTGGCCTCTGAGCGGATCCACTCCTTCCGCTCGCGCGCCAC
>JBDSME010000667.1:0-3394 GCA_039916065.1 Polyangia bacterium | reverse complement strand
TGGGGGCGGCAGCCCTGGGTGGTGCGCGGTCTGATGCGCACGGCAGAGGCCGTCGGCCCCGCCACCCACGGCGGGTGGCCGTTCTGGACCTTCTCCTTGATCTACCTGTTTCTCGGCGCGGCGGTGGCCTACCTGCTGGTGAAACAGATCGGCGCCGCGCACCGGGCCGTCCCGACGCTGGCCACCTCGTCTGGCGACGTTGGCCGGCGGTCGGGCGCACCGGCGCTGAAGGACGGCGGCCATGCCCCCGTCTGAGATCCTACTGGGTGGCGTGCTGGTGGTCGCGCTGGTGCTCTACTTCTTGCTGGGCGGCGCGGACTTCGGCGGTGGCGTCTGGGACCTGCTAGCGACGGGGCCACGGCGCGCCGCGCAGCGCGCCGCCATCGAGCACGCCCTCGGACCCGTGTGGGAGCCGAACCACGTCTGGCTGATCTTGGTGATAGTCGTACTGTTCACCGCCTTTCCGCGGGCCTTCGCCGCGCTGGCCACCGGACTGTACGTGCCGCTGACGCTGTTCCTGGTGGGCGTGGTGCTGCGCGGTTCGGCGTTCTCGTTTCGCGCGGCGGATCACCACGATGACGAGGGACAGCGCCGGTGGGGTCGTATCTTCGCGATCGCGAGCGTCATCTCGCCCTTCCTGCTGGGCGCGATGGTGGCGACCATCGCCGCCGGGGGTCTGGCCCCTGGCGCCGCCGGCGCGACCTGGATATCTCCGTTCTCCATCGCCTGCGGTCTGCTGTCACTGATGCTGGCGGCATTCCTGGCCGCCACCTACCTCACCGTGGAGGTGACCGAGCCGGAGTTGCGCGAGGACTTTCGCCGGCGCGCGCTCGGCGCCGGGGCGGCGGCCGGCGTGATCGCTGGTGCGGCCTTTTTCATGGCGCGATCGCAGGCGCCGCTCATCTACGCGGGCCTGAGCGGCAGTTCATCTGGTCGGTACGCCTGGCCCCTGCACCTGGTCACCGGTGCCGCCGCCGCTGGGGCCCTGGCCGCCCTGTGGTGGCGCCGATTCCGGCTCGCGCGGGCGCTAGCCGCGTTGCAGGTCACCCTGGTCATCTGCGGCTGGGCGATTTCTCAGTACCCGTTTCTGGTCCCTCCGGCATTGACCTTGTGGACGGACGTGGCCCCGGCCCAAACCCGGACTTTGTTGTTGACGATTCTGGCGGCGGGATTGCCGGTGCTGGTTCCGTCGCTGGTGGTGCTCTACCGCGTTTTCAAGCGCCCCCCGACGGAACCGGGAGCGTCCGGTTTGTGATGGCCAAAGGGCGCGGCCTTCTGAACCCTCTTGAACATCCCCCGGGTGGTGGCATGGTTCGAATTATCGGAGGCGTTACATGAATTCACCGCATGGTCTGATTTTTTGGGGGTTCTCGCTGGCCGTCATTCTGACGGCTCCGGGCCAGCGGCGGAGCGTGGCGGCTGAAACAGCCAAGGTTGTCGCCCCCGTGTCGGCGGCAAAGGCGGCGCCCGCGGCGCAACCGGCGGCGCCCGCCGCGCCGACCAAGCCGGTGGTTCAGGAGCCGCCCCGCGCCGTCGACCCCTCCGTGGTTCTCCCCAACCCGCAGACCACCGCGGCGGCACCCGCGCCGGCAGCGCATCCCGCCGAACCGGGCGCACGCCGCGATACGGGAGCGGCGGACAGCAGGCCAGCGACGGGCGCCGGTGGCAACACCGCCGCCGCAGCCGCGGCGCTGGCCGCGGACGGCATGCCGCGAGAGCCGTCGATCTATGAAACAGGTCGGGTGGGAAAGATGGGAGTCGCGGAATCCGGCTCCCCGGTCAAACACACCCAGAGCGGTCCGGGCGGCAACCGGGAAGAGCTGCCCGTGAAAGACAGACCCAGCAGTCCGACGCGCGTCGGGGCGGCCGCCCCCATCGGGCACGTCGACCCGTCGGTGCTGGCGCGCGAGCTGCGCCCACGCTTCCTGCTGCTGAAAGATTGCCGCGTGCAAGTGGCTCGACAGAAACACCTGGCCGCCAAGGACGTCCCCGTCGGCCCCTTGACCCTCCGTTGGACCATCCTGCGCGGCGGGCAGGTGGGCGACACGGAGGTGGTGGCGCTGTCGCCCGTCGATGGTCGCGTCATCGACTGCATGAAACGCCGGATGAGCCTGTGGTCCTTCACGCCGCCCACCGGCGGCCCGGCCACCGTGGAACGCGCTTTCAAGTTCGAGTGACAGTACTTCGCCGCCAGTCCGGGCGCTGTCCGGGCGGGCGGGCCCACTCAGCGGGGGCGATTGGGTCGCTGGTGCCAGCGAACGGCATGCTCGACGATGGTGTCGATGCTGGAGTACTGAGGCTTCCAGCCGAGCGCCTCCCCCGCCTGGCGCGCGTCCGCCACCAGGGCGGGAGGATCGCCGGCGCGCCGTCCCGTTTCACGAACGGGCACCTTCCGCCCGGTGGCCTTCTCGACCGCAGCCACCACCTCGCGCACCGAGCTGCCGGTACCCGTGCCGAGGTTCAGTTGTAGCCGGGCAATCCCATTTTGCCCATTTTGCCCATTTTGCAGGCGATCCAGCGCCAGCAGGTGCGCCGCTGCCAGGTCGGCCACGTGAATGTAGTCGCGGATGGCGGTGCCGTCAGGCGTCGGGTAGTCGGTCCCGTAGATGTCCAGCGCCGGACGCCTGCCCAGGGCCGAATCGATGGCCAGCGGGATGAGGTGGGTCTCTGGATCGTGATCCTCGCCCACTTCGCCGTCGGGATCTGCGCCGGCGGCGTTGAAGTATCGGAGGGCGGCGTAGCGCAGGCCGTAGGCGCCCTGGTACCAGTGAAGGATCTTCTCGACCATCAGCTTCGATTCGCCGTAGGGATTCACCGGGTTCTGGGGGTGACCTTCCGCCATGGGCACCTGGCGCGGCTCGCCGTAGGTGGCGCAGGTGGAAGAAAACACGATGTTGCGAACACCGTTGTCCACCAGCGCATCCAGCAAGTGCAGGGTGTTGACCACGTTGTTGTGGAAGTACTTACGCGGATCGGTAACGGATTCCCCCACATAGGCGTAGGCGGCGAAATGGATCACCGCCGTGACGTTGTGTTCTTTCAACACCCGCGTAAGCAAGGCCGCGTCGGAGAGATCCCCCTCGATAAACGGTCCCCACTTCGCCGCCCAGCGGTGCCCGTAAACCAGATTGTCATAGACCACCGGTTGGTGACCGGCTTTTGCCACCAGCTTGGCGGTCTGGCTGCCGATGTACCCGGCGCCGCCCACGATCAAGATAGACACGAGCTCGTCCTTTCGCTTTCATGTTCCGTTTCGTTTTTCATGATGTCATTGCCGGGGGCTCCGCGGCCTTGCGCAGCGCGCGATCGATGCGACGCACACACAGATCCTTGCCGATGATCTCCAGGCTGTCGAACAGCCCCGGTCCGATGGCCGTCCCCGTCACGGCCACCC
>JBDSME010000666.1:0-4489 GCA_039916065.1 Polyangia bacterium | reverse complement strand
GCGGCCGGCCCGGTCGGGGTTTGCTTCGGTGTGCGGCTCGGCGGCAGGAGCGGTACCGGGAGGCGACGGCACGATATTGGGACGGAGCTTGCTGTGCGACGACAGCACGCCGAAGTATCGGGTGACGTGGCGGCGGGACGGTGGCACCAAGGCGGCGGTTTGATCCGTCCACGGCGCGGCCCCCGAGGCAGAGCCAAAGCCGAACACGTAGTAGGCAGCCTCCGCGCTGATCGATCTTTCCGGCGAGCTCTTGGGGACCACGAAGGTCATGGTCTGGATGGGACCCAGGAAGTCCTCCACGTTGGAGGGAAGTCCTCCCGGCGAGGCGAAGCAGGTGTTCGCGAACACGTCGGACATCCCCACGTCGGCGATGACGCCCTTGGTGGTGGCGCTGACGGTGCATTTGGCCTCTGTGCCGGTCATGTCCCAGTAACTCAATGGCGTGCTCGCACTGCCATACAGTGGCTTTCCGTTCAGCACAGCGTCCACGCCGGCAGACGAGCCCTGGCCCGAATAGACCACGGTGACGGGCGGGGTCTGCGCCACCAGGATCTTGGCCACCTCCACCAGGATAGGCTTGGCCGCGGTCGAGCCGGTGACGTACACGGGACCCGGCAAATCCGTACATTCGAGCGCCTGCGCCCTGCCCGGCCGGCTGATCGTCCCGACGATTACGGTCAAGAACAACGACGCGCAGGCTCCGCGCACCGGCAATCGCGGCGGCCTGACAAGTGGGGCAGCGGTCATGCTCATCGCTCCGGGCCTCAGGGCAAAGGTTTCAGACCACCGTCCGCATCCAGGTTCGTCAAGCGGACGCGGTTGTCGAAAGGAACGCAGGTCGCGTCCGTACAGACATTCAGCAATTCTTCCAGAACTTTTTCGCGGGTGCAGGCGACACAGCCGCTGGCGGTGCGACACCGCGGTCCACTGGCGCCGCCCGCTGCGCCGCCGGCTCCCCGTCCCGCGGTGCCGGCAACCCCGCTGGTTCCGCCGCCGCCTCCTCCGGAGTCTGGCGCCACTCCGCTCACGAGCACGCAGCGCCGCGACACCTCATCGCATGTGGAGCCGGCGAATTTCGCGCAGTCCTGGTTGGTCCGGCACTGAGCCACTCTGGTGTCCAGTGCCAAAGTGCATCCCACGGCCAGTGCGGCCAGCAGCGGCAGCACGGCGCACACCAGTTCATATCCATCGGCGCGGCCGACACCGCGGGCACTTCGACTTCGCACCCGCGCACAATAGTAGAGCCGTCATCGCGATTGCGCGGCATTCGTGCAACGACCGCATGACCTCGACGCGCGAAAACGTCACCCAGCAGCCTGTCCCCGTAAACGGGCAGGTTGCATACGGGGACTGCACGCCCTCCCTACACCACCTCGCGACCTTCGGTCGCGACCCCTAGTACCTCGCCACAGTGATTTCGCTCGGTTGCGGAGGGCCTGATAGCAAAATGGACGCGTGTCGTGCCGAAGCTGTTTGTCCTCGCCCCGCGGAGCGGGGAGAGGATAAAGGTGAGGGGTGCACGCCTGATTGCAGCGCTTCCCCCTCACCCTCCGGCCTACGTCCGTCGACCTTTCCCCACTTTCGTCACTTTCGTGGGGCGAGGTGCGGACTTCCCGAAAAAATCAACCAATCAGATTCACTGTGGTGAGGCACTAGATGCCTTACCCCGAAGAAATGTAGACGAATGAAGCAAGTTTCCATTCCGGCGATCGCGAGGCCGATTGAGCAATCGGGAGGTCCAGCTTTGCTGGACCGGCGACGCCGTCAAGCAACTCCGAGGGGGTCTCGCAGGGGACCTTCCCAGGCCCCTTGCGGCGGCGAAGCCGCCCTAGTATCCAGAGCGGGACAAGAGAGCTGTCGCCACCCTAAAAGCCGCTGCAGACCTGTCCACACGACGAATGATAGAAATTTCCCATGACGGCGAAGACGCGGCCGACGGCGGTGCTTGGATCCTCAATCTGCCGCCTCACTTCCACGGGGTCTGTGCTGTGGGCGAGCGCCTCGGTCTGAGAAGCACAAAGACCGTTCCCACCCTGAGAACAGGACAGGTCCCTACAGTAACAGCTGAAAAGCCCGCCGTTTGAGAACATACAGGCGGCAAGACCGGGAGCGATACAGCCGACCAGAGCTTGACAACTCCGCGTGTCCGCAGCACTGAGGCCCTCACAAACGCTTCCGCCACAGGTAGAACCAGGGAACCCGCAGGTTCTGAAGCATAGGCCACAGCTTGTGTGCCGGCACTCTTGGCACAGCGTTCCCTGCGGGAACTCGCACGACTCGCCCGGCTGTACAATTCCGTCCCCGCAGACCACGGGGATCGTGTGGCAGGCGGCATCGCAGGTTGTTCCGTTCGGTGGATCGCAACTCTCGCCGGCCCCGACAATGCCGTTTCCGCACAGCGGGACGTGACACGCCTGATCGCAAAGCAAACCGGTCGTGCTGGGCGGATCGCACTGCTCGCCCGGGTCAATAACGCCGTTGCCGCATGTAAGGAGATGACATCTTGAATCACACTGCAGGCCCGCTGCTTCTTGCCGGGGCGGATCGCATTCTTCGTTCCGTCCGACCGTACCGTTGCCGCAGGTGTCCGGGGCGTAATGCCACAGAAGCGTCTCACTGCGGTGGGAGATCGGATCCTGCCCTGTGGCGCTCATGAGCCAAACGTCGTCGGGTCCAGTTCCGGTGACTGCCCACCCACGGAGCGAGGTTGTCTGCCAAGACCGTCCGTCATAGTGCCAAAGGGACGAAAGTCCTTCGGCGTTGGAGGTAAGGGACGCACCGACAGCCCAGACGTCGGTTGCACATGCGCCCCAGATGCTGGTGAAGGACCCAGGACCTGCTTCCGGTCTGGTCACCCATGCCCGTCCATCAAAATGCCAAAGTGTGGCTGTGTTGACATCCTGGCCCGCCGCCCAGATGTCGTTGACACTCGATCCCCACATTCCGAAGACCAGTACGCCCGCCCCCCAAGCGGCAGGCTGCTCCCGGTCCCAGCGCGCGCCGTTCCAGCGCAGGATGAAGGGGCCGGGGGTACGCGCGCCCCGGACGACGAAGCGGACATCCTGAGAAGACAGTGACCACGTGACGTCGAACCACAGATCCAGCATGGACGGAACCGGCAACTGAACCGGTGTCCACGCCGTCCCGTCCCAGTGCAAGAGCGCCGCGAGCGAGTGAATGATACCGTCGGGCGTCACCAGAGGACTACGTGACTCCAGCCAGGCGTCTCGAGGACCCGATGCCGCCAGCAGGGTTATCCACCCACCCGCCGGGACCGGCGCTGAGCGGTCCGTCCAGGTGATCCCGTCGAAGTGAGCTACGGCACCGAGGTCGCTTGTGACCCAGATGTCATCGGCTGCCGTACCCTGTTCGTCTCTTATCGCGAAGGGCGGTTGTGGGGAGAACGGAACCCAACCCGCGCCATCCCAGCGGTTGAGTTTTCCGCCAGACGTTGTCAGTACAAGGTTGCGCCCGATGGCCTTCAAGCCCCCACCGCTACCGGGCATCGAAGACCACACATCATCGCTGGAGGCGGCGCACACACCGCCGCCTCCCAAACCACCGCCACCCGACCCGCCGTCGACAACGCCTCCGTCCGGCGGAAGGCTGGCGTCGCCGTGGCACCCGTTTTCGTGGAGGACTGTCCAAAGGCACCGTGCCCGCCTCGGACCGGGGGGGAACCGCTTGCACCGCTGGGCGGGCTCGCTGTTTTGGAGCGCCAACGCTGACTGATCCTTGATCTCGTCGCCGTTGCCGCCGCATGACCCGGCCAAGATCGCCAGCGTAGCCACCCATTCCAGTCGTCTTTTCACAGGACCTCCACTATCTATGGATCTACAACACCATGGTAGCAGTAGTCGGGTAAAACCCCGTAATCAATGTTGTTGGTTTTTTTAGCGTTTGGTTTTAGGCGGTGGGGTTTCTTGCCCGATTTCGTCCACCGTCATCCGAGCCCACTGAAGGCCGGGCTCTCGGGATCTGGGATCGACCGGCGTTCGAAATCCGCCGCCATCACAGTTCGCAATAGCGGTTCAGCCCGACGGGGACGAACCCGCATTTTCCCGAGCAGCAGTCGGCATTTTGGTTACAAGTCGCAAAGGCCAAACCGCAGCCTACCCGAGGCCAACAAGCGGTGCCCGATAACTGCAAAATGGGACCAGGGGTGCCATCGTTGAAACACGAGTAACCATCCAAAATGCACCCCCGTGAGCCCGCGACTCCGTGGTAGGTCGACGAGCACCTCCCGGCGCCCGAGCTATCTGTCTGCGGACACTTCTGCTCGTCGCTGCCGCGTTGCACGGGTTGGCTTTGCGTACCTTCGTCGCAGCAAATCACCGGCGGGGCGGGGATAGGAGGATCGAAGGGGGTATTGGGCAGACAGGGGGATAGGAGGATCGAACGGGGTATTGGGCAGACAGGCGGTTGGGGTCTCGGGACAGGCGGTTGGGGTCTCGGGCAGCGGATGGAGGATTTTGGGGGAAAATATGGG
>JBDSME010000665.1:0-2756 GCA_039916065.1 Polyangia bacterium | reverse complement strand
ACGTGGATCTCGCGTCCCGGCTCCGCGAGCAGGCGCGCCAGATACTGCAACCCCAGGGTGTCCTTGAGGCGAAAGGTCGTGCCGGCAGGCGCGGTGATGGTCCAGTATTCGCCTTCCAGCGCCATCGCCACCACCGGTCGCACAGATAAATCCCCACCGGTGGTGGTGGCTGCATTGACCAGGGACGACGCCGCGCCGGTGCCGGCCAGGCGCGTCTGCGCCAGCTTGACCAGGCCGGACATCCCCAGTGCCGCCGCGATCTGCTGTCCTTCGGTGATCAGGGTGGTGGCACGGGCGCGATCGTTTGGTTGCCCACGCTGCAAGAGAGACCGGCCGAATTCGTATAGGGCCCGCGCCAGATGGGGACGGGCGTCCAGCCGCCGCAGGCGGGCCACGGCGTCTTCAAAATGAGGGACCGCCGCTTCCCACCGTCCGAGACGCGCCGCCAGCAGAGCCAGCAGGCGCACCACCGGTCCCTCCCACTGCACCTGCGTCATCCCCAGCATGACGTACTGATCCGCCGAGGCGATCAGCAGCTCGTAAATCTTCTGCGCCAGCTCGACCGACCCGACATACGCCGCGGATTCGCCCAGAAAGAACAGCGCGAAGAGGTTGCTGATGGGCGGACGCAGCTCCAGCGGTATGGACTCCAGGTGCAAGCGCGCGCGCTCGGGATCCTCGAGGCGGGTGTACAGCAGCGTCGAGCTTAAGTCCTGAAAGGCGGAAGCGTTCTGAAAAGTCATCCTTTCGCGCCGCGCTCGTGGATCCAGCGCGGCCATCTCTTCGTGGCGCTCGGCGGTTCGGAGCAGGCCTTCCCGGTGCAGCACCAGCGCGCGATCGCCCTGCGGGTCCTGGGCCTTTCGCGCCAGCAGGTTCGCCTGTTCCTCCAGCTGCTCGGCCTCCGTGAACCGCCCATGGGTGGTAGCGCGCACCGCACGGAACAGAGGGACCCGCCAGAGGATCCAGGAAGCGCGGAGCTCCGTCGCGGCCGCCTCGAAGGCATCGATGCGCGCGTCCGCCTGGGGAAATTCCCCCAGCGAGAGATGGTCCAGCGCCAGCCGGGCGTGGGTCCGCATCAGCCGCTCACGATCGCCTTCCTGCAAGGCGAGCGCTTCCACCTCCAGGTTAAGCGCCCGCCGCTCCCGCGGATCGACCACGTCCATCAGGGCCGAAAGCCCATCGTGGATGGTCTCCAGCAGGCCGCGGCGATCTCCCAGGCGCCGGGCAATAGCGATGGCTTCGCGCGCCAGGGCCACCGGCTCATCGGCGTTGCTGGCGGGCTGCAACGCGCCTGCCAGCCGTGCCAGCAAGCGCGCGCGGGTGGTGCTGTCTCCCGGCGGCTGCGCCTGCAGCGCGTCCTCCAGCAGCTGCACCATCACCGGATCGACCACGGCGAAGGTGAACACCCGTCCATAGGTCAACGCCGCCCCCGCCAGCAGAGCGGGATCCTCGAGCTGCCGCGCCAGGGTGGCGACCTGGCAGCAAAGAGACTTGCCGGCCACCACCTCGCCGCGGCGGATCCGGGTCTCCGCCAGCGCCAGCAGTACGGGCGCGCGGAGGTGTGGCGGATTTCCGGCGGCCTCCACCGCTCGGACGGCACGCTCCAGCACCGCCACTGCTTCTTCCGGGGCGGTCAGCTCGACGGCACGGGCGGCGGCGCGGACGGCGAAATGAACGGCACGCGACAGATGCTCGGGCCCGCTTTCCAGGGCGTGGTGGGCCAGCTCCATCAGCGGCGTTTCGCCGCCGGCCGCCATGGCCGCGCGTTCGTCCGCTTCCAGGGCCCGGCCAATGGCGACGTGCAAGGCGCGGCGCGCCTCCTCGGGGAGCGCGCGGTACAGCACCTCGCGCACCAGCGCGTGCGAAAAGCGTGGTCGGCCGGCGCGCTCGGCGAACACACCGGCGCGGGTGGCCTGGGCGATCTGCGTGGCGATCCAGGCGGGCTCTCGCCCGGACGCCGCCTCGAGCAGCGGCGGCAAGACTTCGTCGCCGACGACCGCCGCCAGGTCCAGCAGACCGCGGGCATCGCCCACCACGCGATCCAGCCGCTGACGGATCACGTCTCGCACCCCGGCCGGCACCACTCCGGCGGCGATGGCGACGCTGCCCTCTTCATCGAGGAGACGGAGCATCTCCTCGATGAACAGCGGGTTACCCTGGGTGCTGTCGAACAGCCGTGTCTGGATGTCGCCGGGCAGCTCACCGTTGCGGCGCCGCACCAGCTCGTCGACGGTGTGCCGCTCCAACCGTGTTAGGCCGACCTTGGTCGCCTCGCGTGCCAGCCGCGAGATCAGCTCGCTGGTCTCGGCGTCCAGGCGCGCCTCCACGTCGCGACAAGTGGCCACCAGCAGCAGGCGAAACGAACGCAGCTCGCGCGCCAGGGCGTACAGCAACAGCAGCGAAGAGCGATCCGTCGAATGCAGATCGTCGAACACCAGCATGAGTCCGCACGGCTGGGCCGCCTCTCGGACCAGCGACACCACCGTTCTGCAGAGGCGGAACCGGGCCTCATCGGGCGGCGGCGGCGCAACGACGGGCAGATGAGGCAATCGTCCCCGCACCTCCGGCAACAGGTCCGCGAGCAAACCCGCGCCCTCGCCCAGCGTGGCGGCAAGCGCGTCGTCGGTCATCCGGCGGCAAAGGCCAGCCAGCACTTCCATCCACGGCCAGTAGGCGGGGGCGCCTCCCGCCTCCCAGGCGCGCCCCCACAGCACGGGAACGCCGGCGCGCGCGGCCGCCGCCGTGGCCTCGTCGCA
>JBDSME010000664.1:0-4899 GCA_039916065.1 Polyangia bacterium | reverse complement strand
GTCGTAGATGCGCTGCCCCAGCTCGTTGGCGAAGGGTTTGTAGACCATGCCAGGCAGTTCCTTGCCCAGCTTCACGCAGTTCACCATTCTCGCCATCAAGTTCTCCTTCGGGCTGATTCTCCTTCGGGCAGCCCCCCTGGGGCTGTCTTGCCGGGGGCGCTTATAGCGGACTTCGGCCCCTGGTAGGCCCTTATTGCGTCTCTAAATCGTGCGCGTGCCGAACGGCCTTCTGGATGTCGTCGGGCAGCTTGCGGACGTCCACCACCACTTTCCCGTCGTGGACCGCCTGAACGGCGCTGGCCGCCAGCCGCACGTCGCCAAAGTTTTCGATGTCTATCACCAGTTCATGGGTGTGGACCTCGCGAACCGCGCCGAACCGCTGGCCGTCCTTGTGCGCCACCACCTCGTCACCGATCTGAACCTGCACGTTCTTGGACATGAGTCCCCCGTTCCACTCTCTGTTGACCGTCGCCGGTAGGTTAGCACTGGAGGGAGCCCGAACGCCTGTGACTTCACAGCGGGGCCATGAACGCCTCGATCGACCGTGCAAAGGCTGCTGGCTGATCGTGATGCATCATGTGGCTCGACCCCGCGATGGTGGCTTCGCTGAGCGAACGATAGCAGGCGCGATAGCTATCCAGCAGCGCCGTGTTGCCGGGCATCAGTGTCGCGATCCATTCGGAGTCGCTCCACAACCAGAGTAGCGGCGCCGTGATCTGCCTCCAGCACGCCATCGCTTCCTCGACCCGGTAGAGCACCGGGTTGACCATCTTGTGGCCGGGATCGGCGCGCAGCCGGATGCTTCCGTCGGGCTTCTCCTCCGCCCAGTGGGGCGCGAGATACCGTGCCCGCTCGTCGCTGAGCTGCGGATTGTTTCTTTTTAACCGCTGGGCTACTTCATCGAAGGTCTTGAATGGCCTCAGGGGGCGCGGATCGCGGATTCCCGTCAGCCATCTTTGGTAGCGCTGCGGGGCGTCTGCGGGGCTGGTGGGAGGCAACCCGAACCCCTCGGCGAGGATAAGCCTGTCTACGCGCTCCGGCCGGATACCCGCATAGAGATTGGCGACGTTGCCGCCCATGCTGTGGCCGACGATGCGTACGGGTGTGTCCGGCGAATAGCGTTCCAGGATCGTGTCGAGATCGGCAATGTAGTCAGGGAACCAGTAGCCCTGGTTTGTCCACTCAGACAGGCCGAAGCCGCGCCAGTCCGGCGCGATGACACACCATTCACGCTGCAGCTCGTCCACGGTGAACTGGAAGGACGCCGAGACATCCATCCAGCCGTGCAGCAGAAACAGCCTCGGCGCCGAGGGATCGCCCCACTCGCGCACGTGGTAGCGCAGCCCGCGGACGCCCACAAACGAGGACCGGCTTGGTTTCACGGTCAAAGCTTCCTGCGGCGGACGATCCCTGGCAACCCTGCAGCGCGCGCGTGTTCGGCGGTCAGAAACAGCGACGGGTTTGCGAGGTAGTCCACCAACATCTCGCCCGAGTCGAATCCCCAAAAGCACAGCCCGTCAACGACGAACGTCGGCACACCCCACACGCCGGCGGCGATCGCCTCATCGGTGTTCGTCTTGAGGCGCGCCTTGATCGCCGGATCACTGATGCGTGCGGTGGCCTCCGGAATCCCGAGCGCGTCGGCCAGCGCAGCGAATTCGGCCGGATCGGAGGGATCACGTCCGTCGGCCCAGACGAAGTCAAAGATGCGGCATACCAACTCCCGAGACGCGCCGCCCGCGACAGCCAGCCGTAGCGCGGACAATGGATTGAAGGGGTGCCGCGGGGGGAGTTTCAGCGGAACCGCATTGCGGTGCGCGAGCCACGAGATCTGGCGATACATGAACTCACGTTTGCCTGGAACCTCCGCGGGGCCGAGCGTCCCGGCATGATTAAGAAGCGCGCTCAGCAACACCGGCCTGCACCGCACCTCCACGTCGGCAGGCAGGGCAGGGAAGCGCGCGCACTGCAAATAAGCGTAGGGCGAGATGAAATCGAAGTACCAATCGATGGTTCGCATCACCTCACACTCCTACCGGCGCCCCGGTCCGTCTGCAACGACAGGGTGGGCTGATCACGGTAAGGCACAGGACGTGGAGGTACGCACTCGCCGCGGCGGTCTGCCGGCCTTCTGCCGGGACGCCTTGCACGCTGGGCGCCACGGACACAGACTGACGGCATGGGACATCTGGTGGGAGCCTGTGATTTTGTGGATGTGCTGGAGGAGGCGGCCGTGCTGAAGAGCGCCGTTTCCATTGACCTGCGCCATGGTGGCCATTTCGAGGACCACGTCCGTGACGTGGTGACGGAAGAGGGTCAGGACTACGCGGTGTTTGCCGCGCACGGCCGCGTTCGCCTGCACGACATCGCATCGGCAACGCGCGCTCGCCCCGTCGAGCCCTCGTATTCAGGCAAGTTGGGGCAGTAGTCGGCCGCGCTCTCGCCGTCGGTGGTATCTGGGCTCAGCGTGCGGTCTTCAAGCGCGACAGCGCCCGGAACCGCTGCAGAGGGGCCAGAAGCCTGGCGAGGTCTCCTGCTGGGGGCGGCGTGCTCACCGCGGGCGCTCCCCCGATCGGCAGCGCAACAGTGCCGGTGGACGTGACCGTGAGGGCTCCGCTGGTGGGTGGCACCCCACCTGGCGGCTGATAGAAGAAGTTGCTGGGGAAGGTTCCGACGGCAAGGCTGCCGTCCTGGGTCCGCCGGTCGAGGACCGCCGCCCGGGCGGCGGGGGCCTGGTAGTCATCTGCCGGCGTCCTCGAAATCAGCCGTGCCACCAGCGGCGCGGAGAAGCTGGTGCCGAAGGCGTTGACCAGCCAGCCGCCCGCGTAGGTGGTGATCACGTTCTCGCCGGGGGCAGCCAGATCCACGCAAAGCCCCCAGTTTGAAAAGGTGCTGCGCTGCTGCGCCAGATCGGTGCTGCCCACCAGAACGTTCCGAAGATCGCCCGGCGCGCACTGGATCAAGTCGGCGGGTGAATTCACCTCTGCCCCGTCATTTCCGGCGGCCTGCACGGTCAGGACCGCCTGCCCGCTCGTGGCGGCGCCACGTGCGCGGTCGGTGTCGCTGACGATGGCGAAGTAGGGCTGCAGATCCACGAACGGGCAGCCTTTGGACGCCTGAAGCTGTTCCAGGGCCACCCGCGAGAACTGACCGAAGCTCATGTTGATCACCCCCACGTTGTATTTCACCAGCGCCGCCTGCAGATCCGTTTCACCGCGCCCCAGCGGCGCGTGAAGGTAGGCATCCCGAACCTCGGGGTCCGACAACAGCGCGACCGCGGAATCCAGCTGCTGCTGCTCGATACATTGAAAGGTGCGTTGTATTTCGCGAATACTTCCGAGCTGCGTCTGTACCAGCACCAGCCGCACCTCCGGATTGTCATGAGCGATCACGCCGGCGGTGGCCGTGCCGTGGTAGGCGAAGGTTCCGAATTCGGCCATCAAAGCGGGCAGAAGCTGGTTCAGTTCTTCTTCCGTAAACACCTGGCGCGAGAACTTGTTGCCGCGAAGCATGCTGTTCCAGCGCTGGCGGTAACGCGCCACTCCGGCCAGCGGATCGGGCTTGGCGTCGATGCCCTCGTGTAGCTGACACGATTGATCCGCCACCATCAATTGCGCGATGTACCGGGACTTGAGGGCCTGGAACGCCGCGAGACCCTCCGCTGGTCCATCGGCGGGCACGCCACCGTCGGGAGCGGCGTCGCCGCTGGCAGGTGGAACGGTGTCGTCGTTCGTCGCTGTAGGCGCTGGTGCGGTCACGCAGGTCAGCGTGAAGGCCGCCGCCACCCGGCCACGGAGTTCGGCCGCCGCCAGGTCGATCCCCTGATCGATCACCATCACGTTCCTTCGGGGATCTTCGCTGGCGGGAACGATCCCCGCGCCTTCTTCTCCGCTGGAGCACGCAGGTAACAACACCGCCACCAGAGCGCACGTGATTATCGTTAACCGCCACCGCGGCGCCACCAGCGGCGGTGCACTGAGCACCATCACCGACGGAATCGATCCCGTTGGGCGTTCATGGTGCACGCCCTCGTGTGCGCCCTCGACCCTGGCCGGGCAAGCTGCTCAGAAGTTCCAGCGCTGCGTCGCCAGGGGTACGTAGTGTGATGCCGAGGTGTCAGCTTGGCAGGTGTCGGCAAAGACGCCGGCGCCCGACGTGGTCAGACATTTGTCGACCGGTCCGTGCACCTGCTCGTTGGCCATCAGGGTCCATCGCATATCGGCGGCCGCGCCGCAGGTCTTCACCACCGCCGAGCTGCCATCCGCGCCCAGCCCCAGGCACTTGCCGGCGGCGCTGATCACCTGGTTGGTGGTTGTGGCCGTCCAGTTCTGCGCCACGCTGCCGTTGCAGTTGGCGCGCACAACAGCCGAGCCGTCCGTGGTGCCACTGGCCTGCAGGCACTGCCCGGCCGCGCTGTGCAAGGGGCCAACGCCACCGCTGCTGGCGCCGATCGAGTACTGCCGGTGGCACCACTGATCGAACGGATCATCCAGGGGAGGTGCCTCGTAGAGCCTGATGATGCGGAGCTTCTCCTGGTACTGAGCGGTGGACAGATTTTCAGCTTCCGGCGCCGGCGCCGGAGGCCCCACGAACGATGGCTCGTACATGGAATAGCCGCGATACATGGTGATCTGCCGGGCCACCCCATCCGCTCGTGCCACATCGAAGGCGAAGAAAGCCGAGGTTATGTGGTCTTCGTGATCCGAGCCGTAAGCACGCGTTCCGTCGAGCGTCCCCACCCGCTGGGCTTGGATCTCCGACTGGATGGCGGAGAGGGTAGCGCTGAACTGAGCGCCGGTGTAGGTCGTCGAACCGTCCGCGGTACCTACCGTCTTGCCAATCGGCAGATCATTCAAGAAGCCATCCAGCAACCGCAGGAACACCATGCGCACGGAAGGT
>JBDSME010000663.1:0-3761 GCA_039916065.1 Polyangia bacterium | reverse complement strand
GAGCGGTTCGACATGGAAGCCGCCATCCTGGCGGACCTCACGCACCCCGCCATCGTCCGCTACCTGGTTCACGGTGTCACCGAGAGCGGCGAGCGGTACCTGGTCATGGAGTGGTTGGACGGGGAAGACCTGGGGACGCGGCTGGGACGTCTGCACCAGGACCCGCTCACCCTCACCGAGAGTCTGTTCATCATCCGTCGCGCCTGCGAGGCGCTGGCCTACGCCCACCCGCGCGGGATCATTCATCGCGACATCAAGCCCGAGAACCTGTTTCTGCCGGCGGGCGAGATCGACCGGCTCAAGGTCCTCGACTTCGGGATCGCGCGGCTGGCTCGCGGCGGCAGGAGACTGACCGCCACCGGTTCGGTGGTGGGAACCCCGGGGTACATGGCCCCCGAGGTGCTGAAGGCCGACCGTGACATTGCCGCCAGCGCCGACATCTTTTCTCTGGGTTGCGTGTTGTTTCATTGCCTGACAGGGCGCCAGGTCTTCGAGGCCGAGGATTCGACGGCGCTGATGGCCAAGATCCTGCTGCAGGATCCGCCGCGCGTGCGAGAGATCGTGCCGCAGATCCCGGAGGCGGTGGATGATCTGCTGGCGCACATGCTGGCCAAGGAATCGACCCTGCGATTGCCGGACGGAGCGGCCTTGCTGGCGGCGCTGGATAGCCTGGGAGAGGTGGGCGACGTCCCGGCGGTGGAATATCGGCAACGCCGGCGTCCGTCGCTGACCGCCACGGAGCAGCGGATCGCCTGCGTGGTGATGACGGGTCCGTCGGGGATGGGAGCGGAGCGCTGGCAGGGGGCCACCGTGCAAATTGACGGCAGAGCGACGGCCGCCATCACGCCGGTAACCCTACCTCCGGCGGGCCCGCTACCCGGGCTACCCGAAATTGCCGTCGTGCCACCGCTTTCCCCGCTGGCCGTGCTGGAGGCCGATCTGGCGAACGTCTACCAGGGCCGCGTTCACGTGTTGCCCGACGGCAGCCTGGTGGTGACGGTGTCAGACGTGGGTAAGCCCAAGGACCAGGCCACCACCGCGGCCCGATGTGCGCTGGCCATGCGCTCCGCGTTGCCTGACGTGGCCATGGTGGTGGCGACCGGACCGGGGCGGTTCTCCGCCTGGTCGGTGGCGGGCGAGGTGATCGACAGCGGCGCGCGCTTGTTGCGCTCGACCGCCGGTGGCGCCATCCGCCTCGACGACATGGCGGCGGGCCTGCTGGACGGACGTTTCGATGTTCTTCAAGACGGCGGCGCGGTCTACCTGCGCGGCGAGCGCGACGTGTTCGATATCAAGCGCAGCTTCCTGGGCAAGAGCACCGACTTCGTGGGCCGCGGGCGCGAGATCTCCCTGCTCACGAACCTCTTGTCCAGCGTGGTCACGGAGTCCGCGGCCGCCGCCGTGCTGGTCACGGGCGCCGCCGGGATCGGCAAGTCCCGGTTGCGTCAGGAGTTCATTGAGTGGGTGCAGCGGCAGCCTCGTCGCATCGAGGTGCTGTATGGCGCGGGCGACTCGCTGGCTGCCGGCTCCCCGTTCGGCATGCTGGGGCGGGCCATTCGCCGCAGCGCCGGCATTCACGAGAGCGAATCGCTGGAGGCCCGCCGGCGCAAGCTGGCGGAGCGGGTGAACCGACATGTGCCGCGCGAAGCGCAGCAACGGGTGACGGCATTCGTGGGTGAGATCGCCGGCGTGCCCTTGCCGGACGACGCCAGTGACGCGCTGCGCGCCGCGCGACAAAGTCCCCAGCTGATGAGCGACGGCATGCGCCGCGCCTGGGAAGACTGGCTGGCCGCGGAGTGCGCCGCCGGACCGGTGCTGATCCTGCTGGAGGACTTGCACTGGGGCGACCTTGGTACCGTCACCTTCATCGACGCGGCCTTGCGTACCTTGCGCGAACAGCCGCTGATGGTACTGGCGCTGGCCCGCCCCGACGTCACAAGCACCTTTCCCGATCTCTGGGAGGAACGCGAGTTGCAGAACGTCCGCCTGGCGCCGCTGTCCCGCAAGGCCGCGGAGAAGCTGGTGCGCGAGGCCCTGGGAGCGCGGACGGGGTCGGGGATCGTGGCGCAGATCGTGGAGCGCGCCGACGGCAACGCCTTCTTCCTGGAAGAGCTGATTCGCGCCTGGGTGGAAGGGCGCGGCGACAGCCTGCCCGATTCGGTGCTGGGGACGGTGCAATCCCGCTTGGACGCGGAGGGGGCTGAAGCCAAGCTGGTCCTGCGCGGCGCCAGCGTCTTCGGCGAGCGTTTCGCGCGGGCCGGCGTGGTGGCGTTGCTGGGGGGAGAGCACGAGGCTCAGAAGGTCGGGGTCTGGTTGACCCATCTGGAAGGACGAGAGCTCATCGCCCGCGTCGCCTCCGCCGAACGCAACGACGCCGTGGAGTTCACGTTTTCACACGCGCTGGTACGCGAGGCCGCGTACGCCATGTTGACGGCGGACGATCGCGTGCTGGGCCATCGTCTGGCCGCCGACTGGCTGGAACAGGCGGGCGTCACCGACCCGATGACCCTGGCGGAGCACTTCCGGCGTGGGGGGGAGCCGGCGCGTTCGGTGCGCTGGTACCAGAAGGCCGCGGAGCAGGCGTTGAACGCCAACGATCTCGCCGCCGCCATCGCGCGGGCGGACCTGGGTCTGGAGTGCGGCGCCGGCGGCGAGCTGGCCGGAGCGTTGAAGCTGACCAAGGCGGAAGCGCACGTGTGGCGCGGCGAGCTGGCACTGGCCGAGGAGCGGGCACTGGAAGCGGTGGCCGAGTTCTCGCCCGGCTCGGTGCAGTGGTTGCGGGGGTACGGCCAGGCCGTGATCGCGGCGGCCAAGCGCGGCGATCTGGACCGCGTGGAAATTCAGGTGAAGGAGGTGACCCGGACCCTTCCGGATTTCGGCGCGCGCAACGCCGAGATCGTCTGCCTGAGCTGGGCGGTGAACTATTTGATCTTCGGCGGCCGCTTGCCCGCGGCCGATGAGTTGATGTTGATGATCGGTGATCTGGCGGGAGACCTGTCAGACGTCGATGCGCAGGCGTTGGCTCTCATCCGCCAGGTGCAGGCGATCCGGGCGTCGGCGCGCGGCGATCTGGGGACCTGCCTCGACCGCTTCCAATCGGCACTGGCGTCCTTCGATCAGGCCGGCGACCTGCGCAACGCGTGCGCCATCCGTTCCAACATGGCCTACGTTTTCGCCGAGCTGGGAGATTTTCAGCGGGCCGAGACGGCGCTGCGCAGCGCCCTGGCTGCCGCAGATCGCATGGGGTTGCACGACGTGACGGCGCAGGTGCAACACAACCTGGGCCGGGTGCTGTCGCTGCTCGGCCAGCTCGGGGAGGCGCGCATCCTCGAACAGAAGGCGGTGGAGAGCTTCGGCAGACAGGGCGACCCGCGCCTGGAGGGAGTGGCCCGCACCTATCTTGCGGAGATCGCTCTGGCGGCAGGACAGCCGGGGGAGGCGGAGCAGGAAGCAAAAGCGGCGGTCACTCTGCTGAAGGTGGCGCCGTCACTCCGCGTGGCCGCCACGGCGGTGTTGGCCCGCACCCTGCTGGCTACCGGCCAAGCTGCTCAGGCGTTGGACACCGCGCGCGACGCCTTCCACGAGCTGGTCGCGCTGGGCGAGATCGAGGAAGGGGAGGCCATGGTTCGCCTGGTGTACGCGGAATGCCTGGCCGAGGCGGGGTCGTTGCCCGAGGCGCGGGCGGTGATCGTGGCGGCGCGCGATCGTCTGATGACCCGAGCCACCTGCATCGCCGAGGAGGCGTGGCGAATGCGCTTTCT
>JBDSME010000662.1:0-4095 GCA_039916065.1 Polyangia bacterium | reverse complement strand
GCATCAGCCCGCGCAGCCGCACTCCATCGATCGCATAGAGCGGCTGTCCCGCTTGCAGCTTTTCGCGAACCAGGCGATCGATTTCGCCGCTCGGTCCCGTTACGTCAAAGGTCGGCCCCGACAGCGCCGGCAACCGCGCCACCCAGGGAGGGTCGTCACACTCGTGCGAACGGCCGACCAGGGCATCACCCTGTCCGATCGCACACATCAGCTCCGTGGCACCCGCCAGAAGGGAAACGATCCGCATCGCGCTCTATACCCCCGCTACGACAACAACGCGCGCACCAGCGGCACGCCCCAGACGATGCCCAGTCCCGCCGCCAGGACGCCGGTCCCCGCCATCAACGCGCGCGCCAGCAATGGGCTTCGTCCAAGGCGCGCCAGAGGCCAGCCCGCCACCCCGGAGAGCACTGTCATGCCAACGACGGAGCCAAAGCCAAAGAGGGCCACGTAGAACAGGCGCCCTGGAGTGGTGGCGAGGCGACTGGCGACGAGCGCCGTGAGAGCACCGCTGCCCGCCAGACCGTGGATCGACCCGACCACCAGGGACCGGCGCGCGAAACGAAAGCGGCGCCGCGCCGCGGACAGCACCGGATGATGATGCGTCTGCGACTGCGCGTGCGCGTGGGCGTGGGCGTGGGCGTGGGCGTGGGCGTGGGCGTGGGGAGCATGCGCGGCCGGACGCGGCTGGTGCAACTCCCGATCCGCGCGCCGGGCCCCCTTCATCGACCGCACGCCAACGATCACCAGCATCACCGCCACGCCAAGCTCGAAGACCGTGGCCAGGCGCGGCGGCATGGCCGCGCCCGCGATACCGAGCAGCGCCGCCACCAGCAACAGAGCCAGAGTGTGCCCGACCCCCCACAGCCCGCCCAGGATGGCGCCCGAGGTCAGCCGGCGCTGTTCCACCACCAGGGTCGACACCGCAGCCAGATGGTCCGGCTCCAGCGCGTGGCGCATTCCCAGCAACACCCCGAACAACCACCACGACGTGGACATCTCAGCGACAGCGCTTCCCGCCGCTATTGCCCACGCCCAAGCCCATGCCCACGCCGAAATGACGTATCTTCCGGCCATGCGCCCACCCCTGGTCCGTTTTGGCGTGGCCATTGATGCGCCGTTGCTGGCCGAGCTGGACAAGCTGGTCGTCGAACGCGGATGCACCCGCTCCGAGATGCTGCGCGATCTGGCCCGCGCCGAGGTGGTCCGCGCCAAGGTGCGGTCCGGGGTGGACGCCGTCGCCGCCCTGACCATCGTCTACGACCACCACGTCCGAGACCTCAGCGAAAAGCTCACCGAGCTGCAACATCAACTTGGTGACGGCGTCCGCTCCGCCATGCACGTCCACCTCAGCCACGATTACTGTCTGGAGGTGATCGTCATCCGGGGCAAGGCCGATCGATTGCAGGCCGTGGCCGACAAGATCCTGGCCATGCGCGGGGTCAAACACGGCGGCATCGAGATCGTCTCCGACCTCGAGCTGACCGGTCATCATCCCGGCCCCCACGCGCACGAACATCCCCGTCCCGCTCCGCGCCGTCGCGCGGCCGCCCGGAAGCCATAGTGATAGCGCCGCTCCCGCTGGCGGCGCTATCCGGTTGGTCAAGACAGAACAATCCACCACCACCGTGTAGCACGTTTCCATCGATTCGTGATACGGGTGGTGGCAGCGGCCCCCGGGCGCGTGTCATCACCACCGCCGGCGCCTTCGCCGGGTGCGAGGACGTCCACTACACGCCGGCCTACCCTCTCACGGTCCGCTTCCTGGCCACGATGTACCTCGACTGAGCGGCGCCGGTTGGTGCGCACACTGCCTATTCACGGGAACCGCACAGAATCCAGGTCAGAATGGCGATCCGCTCCTGGTCCGTCATCGCGGCTCCACCCGCGTCTGCAGGCGGCATCGAACAGTTCAACAGATCGGCCCTGACAAGCTCCGCCCAGGCAGCGACCTGTCGGTATTCGGTCAGGGGCCAGGGCCCTTCCTCGGCCCCGAAGTGACAATCGACGCAACGCTGGGAAAAGATCGACTCCACGTCCTGGTACCGAGGCGCCGGGTCTGGACACTCCAGCGGCGGCACCACCGTGCACGCGAGCTCAGCACCAGAGTCCGCAACCGCCGCAGTCCCTTTTCCGCAACCCACCACCAAGGAAGCAGAAACGCAGGCGGCCATCAGGATGAGAACTTTCAGATGGTGGTCAGACACGATTGGAACTGTAGCGCGGCGGCGTGCAGCCTCAGAGGCCTAGTCCCCTGGAAAGGTGATTTCTTACATATCTCGTCGGTCCTCTTCGTCCCTGGCTTCGTTTCTCCTCGGTTAAATACGTCGAGTATTCGCCCTCGTCGTGCCTCGCCAGGAACAAAGATGCCTCGCCGACATATGCAAGCCTTCACCTTTCCAGGGGACTAGCAGCCCTCAGGGCCAGACGCGAAGCAAGGACACGCTCAGACCAAGGCCCGCCGTCTCGTTCTTACCCCAACTGGCAACAGGCACCTCCGTGAACAGCGTGCCCTGTAATCTCCAGCGGTCGTTGGGCGATAGCGTCGCCGCCAGGCCCCCCGTGAATGACGAGGCGCCGCTGCGGGGTAGCGCAGCACCGTCGGCGCTGTTGGTCCCCTGGTTCATGAAAGAGGCGTAGAGACCGACCGTGGACAACCGCGGCAGCACGCGGCCCACCGCCAGGACAGCCGTCAACCGCGGCGCGAAGGTTTCCTTCACCGCTGCCACGGTGCGGGTGCTGCGCCAGGTGACCAGCCCGTTCACGGTCACGAAGTAGGGTTCCCACGCCTGTTCGACGGCGGCGCCCACCGTGCCTTGCCAGCTCCCCTGGCCCGTGGCGCCCGCGGCCCAGGGATCGCTCGCCCCCTCGGGGGGCGTACCGGTGGGGAGCACCGCCGCGGCCAGTATCGCCAACCCAGGCACCAGGCGGTGTTCGCCCAGGCCAATGAAGTCGTACCGGGCGCTGACCGCCACGTCGCCCACGCCGCCGCCGGAGGCCGCCACGCCATTCAACGTCCGACGCGTCTGCAGGAAGGGGATCAGCACCGCCACCTGACTGCGTTCGAAGAGGCGGGCCACGCCGAACAGATCCTGCTCCAGGTTCCACTCGGAATCGCCGTCGCGCTCGCCTGCGTAGCCTCCGTTCGCATCGAACGCCCCGAAGACCGAACGTCCCCGAGCCGCCATTCCCACCGCAAAATCCTCGTAGCTGCGCAGCCGCGTCGGCGCAATCAGCCCGGCGGAGGCACAACAGGCCTGCGCCCATGACACGCCTTCGCCGGCGCCGGTGCCGATGACAGCGCAGAGCGCCACCATGCCGGCAAGCACCCGCCTGTCATGGAACGTCAAGAACCGGCACCACGCCATCTTCGGAAAAACCCTCAAAACTGGTGCGCAGCTCCCAAACACCGGACATGTACAGATACACCGGTGCCACCAGGTACCAGCCGTCCCCCTGCGGCGTCACCGGGGCAACCCGCGAACCACCGTGTCCATGCGCGGGCATCCAGGGGATCACGTGCACCTGTAGCCCATCGACGGGGGCACCGCCTGCATCGTTGACACGCAGGAGCACCTGGATGACCCCCTTGCGCGGAGGAGCGGGCGCCGTCCAGACCGAAACGGTCCAACTCGCCGTGCCGCTGCTCGTCACCGTGCCCAGAGGCGCCTCGGTCGGAGGCGCGGCGGGATCGAATCCCGTCGCATACGGCGCGGCCGCATCGCCGCACCCCTGACCGAGCAGCAACGCCAGCATTGCGCACCACGAGGCCAGCCAGGACATACTTGCGCGACCGGCTGGCCCGAGAGACTGTGGTGTGACGCCCGGCATGCCTCTCAAGTTAAGGGTCCGGGAGAAATCAGCAATGCATCAAAATTTCGCAGCTCGCCACCAGCCCCCGAATCATGGCAACGTTTGACCCACCGACCACGCCCCCTTCGGCCACCGATCGTATGCTGACGGCCGCGGTCGTGGACGCGGGCGCGCCGGCCCACCCGAACCAGATCAACTTCGGCTGGTTGCTGCGCCTCCGGTGGTCGATGATCGCGGCTCAGCTCGCCACGATCTTGGGGGTCCCTGCCCTGCTCGGGTTGA
>JBDSME010000661.1:0-5794 GCA_039916065.1 Polyangia bacterium | reverse complement strand
GGCTCTTGCTGGCACGTCAGTACGAGGAGGCCCAGCGGCTCACCTTCGAGACAATGGTCTGCCGGGGCGCGGGCTCAGGCTTTGGCGAGGGGGCGCCCCTCCCGTACGGTTCGTATCAAACGCTCGGCGATCTGCTGTTGCGCTTCGAGCCGAGCCCGGGCGCCGGCGCGGGCGAACATCGCGCCTACCGTCGCGAGTTGAACCTGTCCCGCGCCGTGGCGCTCACGTCATTCGACGCCGGCGGGGGAAGTGTGCGCCGCGAGGTCTTTGCGAGTCACCCCCATCAGGTGCTCGTCATCCATCTGACCGCCGTCGCGCCTGCGACGATTTCGTTTCGCGCCGGCATGTCGCGGCCAGGGGCGTTGACCTCCCCCGATGGGCAGGGCGGACTGACGATGGTGGGCGGCACGCCAACCGGCGGCGAACGACCGCCGGGTCTCGAGAGAGGGGGTCTGAGGTTTGCCGTGAGCCTGCGGGCCCGGCTGGACGACGACGGCGGCACTCTCGCCGTCGCGGGCGACACCATCGTGGCGGCGCATGCCAGAGCAGTCACTCTGGTGCTTGCTGTGGAGACGAACTACGACCAGCAAAATCCCCCCACCTACCTCACGCAGCAGCGATCCGACGAGCTTCAGGCTAAAGCGATGGCGCGAACGGCAGCCGCGGCCGCCCTCCCCTATACCTCGCTGCGTGACGCGCACGAGACCGACCACGGAAGCCTGTTTCACCGTTGCTCCCTCGATCTGGGCGGGCACGGCCGGCGCGCGCTGCCCACCGACCAGCGCCTGGAGGCGGTGTGCGCGGGCGGTTTCGATCCCGACCTCGCGGCCACCTGCTTCGCCTACGGCCGCTATCTGCTGATTGCGTGCTCGCGCCCGGGCGAGCTTCCGGCGAACCTGCAGGGGATCTGGTCGGATGGCTTGCAGGCGGCGTGGAACGCGGATTACCACAACAACATCAACCTGCAGATGAACTACTGGCCCGCGGAGGTGACCAACCTGGCCGCGTGCCACGAACCGCTCTTCGACTTCATCGAATACCTGCGCCCGCCGGGCAGGCGAACAGCGCGGGTCCAGTACGGCGCCAGCGGGTGGGTCACCCATACCATCAGCAACGTGTGGGGCTTCACCTCTCCCGGCGAGAAGGCGTCGTGGGGCCTCGGCAACGCCGCCGGATGGCTGGTCGGGCATCTGTGGGAGCATTACGCCTTCGGCGGCGACCTCGCCTTCCTGAAACGCGCCTACCCCGCGATGAAGGAGGCAGCGCAATTCTACCTGGACACCCTGATCGTCGAGCCGGGCGCGAGCCATCTGGTGACGGCGCCATCGGTCTCGCCCGAGAACGCGTTTCGCTCGTCCAGCGGGCAGGCGATCTCCGTCTGTTTCGGCCCGACCGTCGACACCGCGATCGTGCGCGAGCTGTTCACGAACACCGCTCGCGCGGCAGGGTTGCTGGGCACCGACGCCGTCTTCGCGCGCGCGCTGGAGGATGTCGTGCCGCGGTTGCCTCCTTTTTCCGTCGGCCGGCGCGGCACGCTGCAAGAATGGTACGAAGACCTCGATGAAGTGGAGCCCGGTCACAGGCACATCTCGCACCTGTACGGGCTGTACCCTTCCAGCCAAATCACGCCGACTACAACGCCCGCGCTGGCCGAAGCGGCGCGGGCCACTCTCCTGCGTCGGCTAGCGCATGGAGGCGCGGCGACTGGATGGAGCCGGGCCTGGTTTGTCGCCTCCTGGGCACGCCTGGGCGACGGTGCGCGCGTGGGGGAACAGGTGCATGAACTCCTGGCGCGTTCGACGCTACCGAATTTGCTCGACTATCATCCGCCCTTCGAGAACGCGGCGCCGCCCTTCCAGATCGACGGCAACTTCGGCCTGACCGCGGGCATCGCCGAGGCGTTGCTGCAAAGTCATCAGTCATTCATCGCGCTGCTTCCGGCGCTGCCGCCCGCCTGGTCGCACGGTGCCGTGGTCGGCCTTCGCGCCCGAGGCGCCTTCGAGGTCGACATCTCCTGGAGCGCAGGGAAGCTGACCCAGGCGGCACTCCGATCGTTGCGAGGAGAGGCGTGCCGCCTGCGGTTGCCAGCGGGAGTGGCCGCGCGCGTTACCCGCCGAGACGTCGTGGTCGGGACGATCCCGGCTGGCGGCGGAGAGCTTTCGTTTTCCACCGCGGCCGGAGAGAGCTACATCGTCACCACGGACCCCTGAGAGGCGGCCAACGAGTGGCTCTTCGCTGTCCTCACCCGCAATACCCCCGCGGTGACCGATCACCTCCCACCGAGAAGAGGTGACGGGGCGCGGCAGATTCGCTCGCGCCTCGGCGGAGCCGGGCCGGCCTTGCGCAACTGAAAGCCGTAGCGCCCGCCGGTGAACCAACCCGCCCACTCGCACCATTCCAGGCTAACATCCCCGGCCGCCAGCATTGTTCGAGGAACGCGGGTCGATTCCGTCCAGGCCCCGCGCCGGTCCGCTTCCGGAAACGGAGCCCCTCGTGTACATTCGGCGCTCATGCGGGTGGCTATTTCAGCGTCGATGCCGCCGTCGATTTCTCGAAGAGGTTCGGCTGGCGGGCGGCAGTCCACTATCCAGGTAATCATGAATCGGTTCTCCGCCGTCTCGCTTTTCCTTGTGGCTGCTCTATCTCTGCTGAGCGCCGGGTGCCCAGCCGCGCCCGAGCAATGCCCCGGCTGCCTGCCCGCGCGGGCGGATGGAGGCGGACTCCGAACGGCGGATGGGCCGGCCAGCGACCGGGGCGGCAGCGGTGGGGGCGCCGGCTCGGGCCTGATTGTCGGCACCGGGGGCAGCGGCGGACTCGACACGGGTGGCGCGGGAGGGACGATTACGGGCGGGATGGCTGGCACCGGGGCCACTGGCGGCATCTCGGCAACCGGCGGGCACGCTACTGGCGGTGCGGGGACCGGCGGTGCGGGGACCGGGGGCGCCGCGACGGGAGGGGCTGGTACAGGCGGCGCTGCCACGGGAGGTCAGGGCACGGGCGGCCAGGGGACCGGGGGTGCCCAAGGAGGAATGGGCGGCGGCAACGGTGGCGGCACGGTCGCCACGGGTGGCCAGGGCGGCGGCGGTGGGCGCGGCGGCGCAGGCGGCGCAACCGACCCGGACCTGGTGCTCTGGTATCGGTTCGACGAGAGCAGCGGTAACACCGCCGCCGATTCTTCCATCGCCGACGGCGCGCCGCGCAACGGCACGCTCGCCACCATGGGGAGCGGGGCGATCGCCACCTGGTCCGCCCTGCCGCGGGTGGGATCTCACGCGGTCAGCTTGAGGCCAGCGGCGACCATGCCCAACAGCAACGGCGCCTACGTGACGGTGCCGGCATCCATCCAAACCCTTGCTCCGGGCGCGGTCACCATCGCCCTGTGGGTCAACCTGGCCGCGGCCACGGTCACCCAAAATTGGGAGCGCATTTTCGATTTCGGCTCTGGTCCCGATGCGATGGGCAACGTCAACCTGACGGCCCGCGCTGGCGATCCCGCCAACACGCCGCTGCGTTTCGTGATCACCAACGGCGGCCACGCCGGCGCCTCGGAACAGCGCCTGGAAAGGCCCGGCGCCCCCTGGACCGCCAACGCCTGGCACCACATCGCCGTGGTGTTGCCCGTGGGATCTCCCTACACCGGGACGCTGTATGTCGACGGCACAGCGGTAGCAACCAACCCAGCGATGACGGTCCATCCGGGCGGCCTGGGGGCGACCACCAACAATTGGCTCGGACGCTCGCAGTTCATGAACGACCCGTACTTCAGCGGCCTGATGGACGACTTTCGAATCTACCGGCGTGCCCTGAGTGGGACGGAGATCACGGGTCTGTTCACCGCGCGCTGACGCGACATCACTCGCTCCAGACGGCGACTCCGGCTGGCACGACGTCGCGGGTCCCGATCAACACCTTTGTGGCCCGAGGAATGGGAGCCGCGGCCGCCTTTGCCGAGAAATTCGTGGCCACCCAGAATCCGTCGCGCCAATCGACGAAGAACTGCGGCGGGAAGTTCTGAATTCCGATGTTGGACCGTTGAAAGAGGCCGCGCACCAGGTCGCGCTCGAGATCACCAGATGTGGTCTCGACGCCGATGTAGGTGACCGTGCCTTTGCCGACGGTCCGTCGCACCGCCGCCGCTGTCCCGGCGTAAAACTGATCGGTGTAATTCGCCACCACCTCGGTGCCCGCCCGCGGCCGGAGCAGATCCGCCCATGCGCTCCACGCGTACTTGCGCGAGCCGCTCTTCACGTGTCCCTCGACCTTGACGGGCAAGACGTCATAGCCGGCAATATCCGCGCCTATGAGCTCGGTGATGGCGCCGGCCCAGGGCGCTTCACGCAGCCGCCCCATACGGTCCTTTTGACCGGTTCGACAGGTCAACACCAAGTTTCCGCCCCCTTCCACGTATTTGCGCCAACGGGCCACCAGAGCCTCGTCGACCAATTGGTAAGAGGGCGCAATCAGGAACCGGTACGCGCTGAAATCCTTGTCCTCACCGATCACGTCCACGGGGGCACCGGCCGCTTTCAGCGAACGGTAATATTTCATCAGGTGCCCCACAGTGCTCCATTGCTCGGTCTGCTTCCAGTTGTCGATGTCCCAGCGATTGTCGGCACTCCAAAGGATTGCCGTCCTCCGGTCGGAATAGGCTTTTGGTTCCACTGCCGACGGCGTCCGAGCGCGACGGATCGTCCCGAGATCCTTCATGGCCTGCTCGAATTCGAAGCCACCCGGGGTGGGGGTCACGCCGTCTGGACCGACGATGGCCTGATAGTAAAGCTCGCCTCCGAAAAGCGGCTGACGATAGCGGTAGACGCCGATCAAGCGCGATCCAGCGGCAAACGCTCGGAAGATCCAGGCACGGACCACACCCGGCTGCGGCAGCGGATTTACCTTGCCCCAGTTGACCTGGCCCGGCTGCAACTCCATCACCCCAAATCGACCGTTGATGTTCCGCATGAAATCATGCGTGAACGACACCCAGGCCCCATCACCGAGACGGAAACCGAGAGGTGGCTCGTCGAACTCCCCCGACACCGGATAAAGCGTCGACGTCATGATGTCCAGGTCCTTCCCGGACAACGGCGGCGAGATCGGCGCATGGTGGGTCATGTAGTTTGTCGTGATCCATTGGTGCTGCGTGTACCGGCGCAGAGTCTGGGCCTGCAAGCGAATGTAATCCGCTGCCGATTGCGCGAACCAACGCCGATAATCCAGGCGCGCATGCGGATTGACCTGCTGGGGGAGTTCGTCGGGATTGGGCAGATCGATCTGGTCGAAACGTTGATAGGTTTGCGACCAAAACGAGGCGCCCCAGGCCTCGTTGAGCGCAGATATCGTCTGATATCTATTCTTCAGCCACGCCCGAAAGGCGTCGCGGCAAGCATCGGAATAACAGTACTCCGTACCATAGTGCGAAAGCTCATTGTCGATCTGCCAGCCCCACACGTTCGGATTTTTTCCGAATCGTTTGCCGAGTTCCGCGGTGATTCGGGTCGCATAGCTCTGGTATTTGGGTGATGCCCACGAAGCATGGGCGCGGGAACCGTGGTTGAGGCGGCGCCCTTTGGCGTCAACCACCAGCACCTCGGGGTGTGTCC
Organism: Polyangia bacterium; assembly: GCA_039916065.1. GTDB lineage: Bacteria > Myxococcota_A > Polyangia > Fen-1088 > Fen-1088 > FEN-1088. The sequence continues at coordinate 194 of JBDSME010000661.1, read as the reverse complement.
TCACCAGCCAGATGGGTGGAGCGGCTGAAGGCGTGCAAAGAATGACCTTGAGCCCCTGCTGGCCGGCCGCGTTCACCGCTCGTTCCAACCAGTCGAAGTCGAAGTGGCCGTCATCCGGCTCCAGACGGGCCCAGGCGAACTCGGCCATGTGGGTGAACTCGAACCCCATCTTCCTCATGCGCGCCAGGTCGCGC
>JBDSME010000660.1:0-3681 GCA_039916065.1 Polyangia bacterium | reverse complement strand
CAGCAGCGCTCAAGCGGAGGCCAGCCGGTGGATAGCGGTTCCGGCGCGCTTGGTGGCGCGGCGGAGCCTGTCCGCTGAGTCAACGGCAGGACGCCCGCCGGGAGCGCGCACCGCCAGCAGCAGGCTGTCCAGCTGCCGCTGAATATCCAGCAAGGCCTCCCGGCTGGCCCGAAGCGCGTCACCCAGCCGCCCCGGAACCGGCGACGAGCCGGCGGCTTGCTCCAGGTCCTGGGTCGACGGGGGCGCGGCCGCCGTCGACCGCCGCACCGTCACCCGTGACACGGCGGGGAGGGCGCGCGATCGTCGTCTTCTGCCGGAACGCCGAAGAACCCGCGCGGATGACATGGAACCATCAGGATCGGCGATGGACGTATTCTGTCAACTTTCCGTCACGCGACGAGGAACCTCGGGCAGTGCGCGCCCCGGCCTCGGGGCTCACGGCCGCGGCGACGCGGACAGCAGAGGCAGTGGCGATCGACCCCGACAGCTTCGCGACCTTGGCGAGCCTGTCCACCTTGTGCGCGCTGACCACGTTCTTCTTGCCAGGTCGCGATGCGGGGGCGGCGTCTGATGAGCGCGAAGGGCGCGCGGGGTTTCTCTCATTCAAGAGCAGGCGGCGATACGGGTCGACCACCACGCCAGGGCCAAGCGCCGTGCGCCCGATCAGCAACGGAAAAAGCATGTCACCTCGGTTCGTCAGGGTCACGCGTATGCGTCGCTCCAGCGTTCCCAGGCGCAGGGTGGTCTCGATGACGGGGCGGCGCTCGGTGCGGCCCGAGGTGTCTTTCACTTGAACATAGTCACGCACCAGCACCCGCACCGTGGCCGGTGGCGCCCCCCGGCGCGAGCCCGCTGGCAGCGTGAGTTCCAGAATGGGACGCCGGTGGGGTCCCTCGGTGGTGCCGACTGCCGTCATGCGGGTGACGTGCAGGGCTGACGTTCGCGCGCCCGTGTCGATCTTGGCGCGCAAGCGTTCCACCCCCAGACTGGGCAGCGACACGCGCTCCACCCATCCGACGTGCAAGGGCAAGGAACTGGGTGTCGCCAACGGCGACGTTGCCAGGACGGGAGACGCCGCGAGCCGCTTCGCGCGTTGCCCACGCGCGACCACGGCGCGCGTGACCCGCCCCAGTTCCAGCAACAACGCGCGCGGCCTGACCCCGGCGCGGGTGGTGACGTGCAGGACCACGCCGTCGTGAGGGGCCACCACCTCCACGGCACGCCCGAACAGCGGCGGTACGATCCTGGCCAGCAAGCCCCCCCGCTCCACCAGCGCTCCAGGCGACACCATTTCCTCCAGCAGGCCACCGGCGGGCGCTCGCACGGTCGTAGTCTGTGTGATCACGGTCAGCGGCTTGCCCGCGGCCTCGTCGGCGGTGCCGCCCACGCCTGCGCCGAGCACCACTGCAGGGGCGAACGCGCGCGCACTGACGGCGCCCCCTTGCGGAAGGCCGATGCCCGTGCCGGCCATCGCCAGCAAACCGGTGACCGCCGCCAGTATCGATTGGTCGGCCGTGTTTTCATCCGGGCCAAGCAGTTCGACCACGGCGCAACCCATGTTCTGTGCCGCCGCCGCCAAGCTGCCCAGCGCCGCCTTCTTGTGAACCGCCGCCGTCACCGGCGCGTGCGCCGAGAGACGCCGCACCCGTGGATCGTCGAAGTCGCCCTGGATCGCCAGAGCCGCTGTCAATCCCGGATCGGCCGCCGTGAGCAGCACCAACACCGACGATCCGACCACCAACTCGGAGAAGAGGGCGAACGCCTCACGCGCGTGCCTGTCGCCGCCCGGATCACCGGGAAACCTCCATTCCGCGCTGGAACGCACGGCTTGCCCCCGGGCGGCGAAACGTCCGCCAGGACGGAACACCGGCGCCACCACAAGACCACCGTGCATCGCTCCGACGTCGATCACCGCGCGCAGGACGGCCGCCACCCGGGCCGCCCCGACCTCGAAGCCGCGGGGCGCGCCCAGGATGGTGATTCGAGGTCCTGGGCTGGCACCGGCTGCCACCCAGACCGGCATGGCGTCGGCGGCGTCGGGGCGAGCCGCCAGGGCCAGCGGCACGATCCGCGCATCTCCGGGGAGGATCGTCTGCCCGCCAATCCGAATGGCGCGCGCGGTCTCTTGAACGACGGCGTCGCCATCCGGCCCCCTGGCTCCGACGGGAAGAGACACGGCTAACGCGCCTTCGGCGCTCGCGGGAGGGCTAGCCCTCCCGCGGGCCCACCCTCTCGCCGTCGATCCCGGCGCGGCAAAGCCGCGCCTCCCGATGCTTGGATCGGCGCCGTGGTCGCCTGAAAACTTGCCTCATTCGTCAACATTCTGATCGGGTAGGGCATCTAGTGCACCGCAAGAGGGAATTTTCCGCGAGAGCGCGCCGAAGGTCGCGACCCGACTGCGCGAACGGGGCGACCCTTCATTTAACGCCTCCACCGCTCCCGCCAACCTTGTCCACCTCGGCGCGCAGGCGCACCAGGGCGTCCTTTTCCACCTCGTTGAGCCGGAGACCGACCCGCAAGTCCTGCTTGGCGACCACCTTCCCCTTGCCACTGATGAGGGGGCGGCCGGCCCCGTCGACGATGTCGACCTGGAAGACCGTTCCCAGGGGGACGTCCTCCTCTGCCGGAATGAAGAGGCCGCCCGACCGCACGTTCAGCAACGGGTTCTGCGTGAAATACGGGGCGGTCACCGCATTGAGGACGATGCGCACGGCACGACCGTCGAACCGAATCGGCGGGACGGCCGCCGGCCGCGCCGCGGGCGCCGGCACGACTGGCGGCGCTTGGGGACGCGCGGCGGCGGCGGGAGCAACGGGCGCCGCCGCCCCAGTGGCCGGCGCTGGCCGGGCGGCCGGACTGCCCGCGCTCGAATACCCGGCTGCATCCGACACCACGGGCATGCTGGTGATGGTGGCGCGGCGCGAAAAATCGAAATTCATCGTCGAATTCCGCCCCTCCTCGCTGTTGACCTGAACGATACGCGCAATCAGGGCGCGGTTCGCCTCATCCAGATCAACGAAGCGTACGCCCATCCCGTTCACTGGCCCCGAGGTCACCACGCGCATCACCTCCGCTGACCCGCGCAGCAAGCTGAACCCGTCCGCCAGGGTGAAGTTGAAATCAATCCTGCTGCCCACCGCCGCCGGGGTCTCCGTGGCCATGAACATCCCCGTCTCACTGACGTTCATGGATTGCGTCTCCACGAAATCGAGAACGCTGTCGTAGCGGCACATGACCGGAACCGACAGCTTGGCGCGGATCCCGGTGCGACGTTCGCCGGTACTGGGAGCACCGCCCACGGGATCGTCCGAATCGTCATAGGTCTTGTTGGTGGTCATTTGCCTCAAACCATGAGCGGGCGCGGAGAACATCGGGGCGTGTCGGCGGTGGCGTTCACGATTCCCGCGGAGCCTATATAGGATAAGGGGTCGCCGCCGTCGACGCTCGCGGTCGGGTGAACGTCATGGCAAATTGAACCCATGCCGGCGGCGATCTCGCGCGAATCAGACAAAAACGGCAAGGACCGCGACAAGAAGGCAAAGCCAAAGCCGGGGGGGCGAAAGCCGGGGGCTCGCAAGCCGAGTGGCACGCCGCGACAGCGCCGCGGCGTCAAGCTGAAGCCGACCCAGCTCCGCAGCACGGAGCTGGGCTTCTCGGCAGACGCCGCCCCCGTCCCGCCGG
>JBDSME010000659.1:0-4436 GCA_039916065.1 Polyangia bacterium | reverse complement strand
ACATGAGTTCAGCTGCCTGCAGCTCGTGATGAAAGAACAAGTGCATAGTGCGTGCACGTTGGAGCGGCTCCCTCAGCGCCTCGCGCTTGGGCGTGCGCTCACCTCGCCGCGCGGCGCGGAGCTCCGCTGGCCGGCCCGGTTGCGGGAGGCGCAGCGGCGCGACGCTACCGCGAAAGTGACAGGGCGGCGCCGGAGGCCCAAGCTTGAAGCGCAAATCGTCCGTCCGCACGTAGTGCTCCGCCCAGGCTTCGACATCGGGAAACGAAAGGACGAGGGGGTGGGCCGTGGAGGACAAGCCCGGGGAGTTTTACGCCAATCCGCCGTTCATGGGGAGTCGCGCGAAGCGAGTCAGAGTGCGGGGTCTTCGTCGGCACCGTCCTGACGCACGCGCTCGGCCTCGAGCTTCGGCCAGATGGGCGGTCAGCGTGTAGTCGGGGGACCTCTCCCCAGGTTGCTTTTTTCGAGCGAGCGAAACCGAGCTTGGCCCAAATCGTGTCCGTGGCACTCATGTCAGTCCCAACTCGCAACTCCGCGATTCATCGGTGCGGGGACCCGGTGCAGCGTGCCCTCCTCGGGCCGGCGTCGCTCGTACGTGGGCGGCGTTCCTCCCGGCCAGATCGAAGCCGGCCCTTCGGCGGTGAGGAACTCGGGTCGGCTCGTCACCCGCGCGTCGCTGGATTGCCCCGGCTTCATCGTCACCCGCATCGGCGGCCGCCCGCTGTCGGCGACTTCTACAGCCGGTCAGCTGCGTGATTCATGTTTCGTCCCCTTTTCGGCACAGGACGGCGTCCCACGGCTGATGGCGGAGTGAAACTGATCCAGTCTGACGAAGTGACTGGTCGTAGTCCCCGGGAGGGGCTGTGTTCTCGTTGTCGCCGCGTCAAGACCGTGAGGTCGACAAAGCGGCCGGAGGTGTTTCCCCGAACAACGAGGATCCTAGACCTAGTACATGCGTGTCAGCGCGTTACCCGCTGAAACGCCTCGGTGGTCAGGCAGGTGACATCGATTCCACAAGCGTCGCGCTTCCGCAGCCACTCCTTCTGGGCCGCGTTCAGTTCATCCCGATTTTTGGCGGAATTGTTCATCGCCTCACCCAGGCGGCCGCCACGCTTCGGTCCCATGCGGCCAGCGCGAAGTCTCCACAGATGACCTTCTCAGTTGGAACCGCCGGCCCGCCCCGTTGTCAGCCAGTTCATCGGCATTTTGCAGGTCGAGAAGGGCGCCCGTGTGCAGGTCACCCGGACGTCATGGCCGGAGGGGAAGCGTCAAAGCGCAGGGATACCGAGGTCGGCGCGCACAGAGTCGAGCGAACGGTCTTTCTCCGCGAAGACGTCATATCCATCTGACAGGTCCACCTTGCAGGAGGCGCCGCGGTGCAGGGCCGTGAGGACGAGCGGAACGTCGAAATGGCCCAGGTGCCCCTGCGCGATCGGCGTGATGCGCAATCCAATGTGGAACTGCAGGATCCCGAACAGTAGAAACGAGAAGCCGTCGCGGCGGGCAAAGCCAGCTTGGAACGCCGCCTGCTGAATCTCGCCGTGAGGATCCGTCGAGTAACCGGAGAGCACGTGGCCAAGGTCATGAAACGGCATGGGGATTCCGCCGATCTCGCCTGGGAACTTGAATTGGTTGTCGACAAAATGCTGGTGGAACGCCCGGCCCAGCGTCCCCGGAGCGCAGTCGCCCAACTGCCGATAGCGGGAGGCCTTGACCGGGTCGCCCGTTCCCAGGCCCAGCATGGGCATGGCGAAACGGAGTACTCCGGGAAATTCTTTGGTGTTCCGCAAGAACCGTGCGAAACGCCGGAACATGTCGATTCGCGCCATTACCAGATGGCCCTCGGTCAGGCTATGGAGGACATGAAGTCCATCCTCATCCAGGCTCAGCGCCGCCGCTAAGTCGCGCAATGCCCTCTCGGTCTCGGGCGTCGGGGTGCCCTCCACCAGGGCCGTCACCATTGCCAGCTGAACCACGCGCTTGCGGCTGTGTGGGTCAGTGACCACGCGTGACAGCTCTTCAAATGAGACGTGAGCGAGAGAATGAGGCGCGAAGGTGACGCCGTGAATGCGCGCGACGCCGTCGAGAAGCGCCGCTTCCGCCTCGGAGAATCGATCGTTGGCGACAGCGACCTGGCGGAGGGCGCTTAACACTGCTGGCAGTTCTTGGTGTGCGAAGATTCTGAGTTCCATGCAGGGACCCTGTGCACGAGATATGCCGCGCGCCGCGGGCCTGAGATCTCGGCCCTTGCCCCCACCCAAGCTGTGATGTCCAGGTCGTTCGGGCCGATCCCGAGGTGTATAGGTCAAAGGGATAATGTCCGAGGACAACGGTGGCGGACAGCCGTCCGCGGACAAGCGCCCTGGTATCACGAGGCAACCGGCTGCAGCGCGGGCGCGAACGCTTCGAACAACAACGACGCCGACGGTCGTGAAAGCCTCCCCACCACCTCGCGACCTTCGGTCGCGCCCCCTAGACTCAGGAGAGAATGATGTCCACCATCAGCGATCCGACACGAGTTCCCCCTCCACAACCCGTCCGCGAGCCGGGCCCTCCTTCGCCACACATTCCGCCTGGCGGTGGCGAGCCCGAGGCGCCGCCAGCGCCACCCGAGCGCGAGCCGCCAGAGGTGCCTGGCCGAGGGCCGGGGATTGACCCGCCGGCGCCCGGAGATGTCCCCATGACACCTCAGAAAGATCCGCCGCCCGGGGCGCCGCCGGTGCGTGATCCGCCAGTCTCGCTGGCGAAATGATCTTCGGTTCCTCACGCGCCGCGCCTGCCAGGGGTCGCGACCGAAGGTCGCGAGGTGGGGGAGGCAGGGCGTGCAGACCCCGTATGCAGCCTGCCCGTTTACGGGGACTCCTCGCCACGCTGGGCCGCGCGGAGATTCTGGGCCTTCGTGCGTTCCTTCTGGTCCTTGTCGAACTGCTGGAAGAAGGCGGCAACGGCGCAGCTGAATTTCTGCCGGCAGTCGGCGATTACTTGGTCTCCCGCGTTTTCGAGACGCCAGGCCCGTCGGCCCATGCCACTCGTACGCCCGGCACAGACGCCGCACCTGCCGTGCGCTCAACCCCATCAGCTCTCCGGCTTTCTTCTGCGAAAGCCGCCCTTCAAGTACGCCGCGCCGAGACCTTCGCCGCCGCGTTGTCCTCGATCGCCGGCGTGTGGGCCGTCGCCGTCGCCGATTCGCCCGACTCGGCTACTGCGCTGTCGCCTCCCGTCCCATCGCACGTCGGGCGCCGGCCGGGCACGACCTCGGCGCGATGACGACTGCGTGGCGCGAGCAATCCGTGATAGCGAAGGACGTGAAGCCTCGGCCCGGGAATGATCGCGGCCAGCCGGGCCATGAGCGCCAGTGGCGCCAACTCGACTGCCGTGGCCCCGTCGCGAAACGGCTTCTTCAGCGTGATCAGCACGCGCCCGTCGGGCAGGTTCGATACGCGCTCGTTCGCAAGCGGAGACCTCAAGATGTACCTGCAACTTTTCGATGCGGTCGAGTCACCGGGTGGTCCTCGCCGGAACTGGCAGAAGGCTTCTTTAGCTCTACTGACAGCTCCCGCCCTGGCAGGTCCCCGCACCGCAGGACACACCGTCGGCGAGCGGACGACAGATAGCCGTTGAGCAACCCCCTCATACAGGTTGTGGGTAGTCCCATCTCATTGATAGTCAGCTGGAGTTCGTACTGCGATGGAGACTGGTTGAGGACGTTGCGGTACTCCGCGAAGAGTTGGGCAACGGTGCTGGCCGGGTACGGCGGCCGCGTGCCGACCAACGGGTCGTCGACACCGGAGGGATGCGATCCAATATCGCTCGGGCCTTCCGTCCACTGGATCTGCGGAACCTGCTGGCCCCAGCGTCGACACAACCAGTCGCTTGCGCTGTCGTTATCGGGCAGAGTCAGGGCTGGTCCGGGCTGGTCCGGGCTGGTCCGGGCTGGTCCGGGCTGATCGAAAGGAGGCACCAATTGACGACAGCTGGAAAAATGGATCTGGCGGGTGGTGGTTTCTTCGTCCTTGTGGACCTGCTGGAGGAGGCGAAGGCGGGTGCGCCGGAAGCGGTCCCGTCGCCGCTGGACGCTCGATTCGGCGAAATTGCGCATGCCTATCGCAAGGCGGACACCGCGTTGCGATACCAGGTGCGCGAGCAGATTCCCCAGGAGTACTGGTTACCGCTGCTGCACCTCGGTGACCGTTGCGCTGAATGGGCCCTGGTCGACAAGGATGCGAAGCACATCGAGGATGGGTTGACCGCCTACTGTCTGGAGGATTGTCGCTTCGACACCCACGAGAACCTGGTTCATTTGAGCCGTCTTTGGCACGCGGGAAAGACCTTGCACCTTGACATCGGGGCGCTCTTCAACCAGGTCGGGCAGTGTGGCTCGCCGAAGGGACTACAGGAGCTGAGCAATTTTGCGGCGAGACCCGACGACGCAAAGTCTC
>JBDSME010000658.1:0-3005 GCA_039916065.1 Polyangia bacterium | reverse complement strand
TGAACCGGCCGGCTTTCAACGCCCGCGGGGTGTGGGCGATCTACCGTTTCGAGATGGCCAGATTCGTTCGCACCGTCGTGCAGAGCGTGGTGACGCCGGTCATCAGCACGTCGCTCTACTTCGTGGTGTTCGGGTCCGCCATCGGCTCGCGCATGTCTCCCGTCGAGGGGGTGCCCTACGGGGCCTTCATCGTGCCGGGCTTGATCATGTTGTCCCTGTTCACCTCCAGCATCTCCAATGGGTCGTTCGGCATCTACTTCCCCAAGTTCACCGGAACCATCTACGAGATACTGTCCGCCCCCATCTCGTTCGTGGAGATGATCATCGGGTACGTGGGGGCGGCCGCCACAAAGTCCGTGCTGCTGGGGTTGATCATCCTGGGCACGGCCGCGTGCTTCGTGCCGCTGCAGATCCGGCATCCGCTGTGGATGCTCTCTTTCTTGCTCCTGACCGCCGCCACCTTCAGCCTGTTCGGATTCGTCATCGGGATCTGGGCCAAGGGGTTCGAGCAGCTGCAATTCATCCCCATGCTGGTGGTGACGCCCCTGACCTTTCTCGGCGGCGCGTTCTACTCCATCGACATGTTGCCACCGGGGTGGCGGACGGTCGCGCTGTTCAATCCCGTGGTGTACCTGATCAGCGGGTTTCGCTGGAGCTTCTACGGCACGGCGGACGTGGCGGTCGGGATCAGTCTGGCCACCACCTTCGGCTTCCTGATGGTGTTGCTGGCGGTGGTGGGATGGATGTTCAAGACGGGCTACCGCCTGAAAAAATAGCGGCTACATCGGCGGACTGACGCGCGCCGACATTTTACGGGGGCATGGTTCGCTGCCGCTCACATGCCGATTCCCCCTTGCCCCCCTCGCTTCACCCGGCAAAGCCGGGTTACGCTCGCCCATGAAACGGGATGGGAAGACAGCTACTCCCTTCAGATCCCGGCCGGCGGCGTGATTGACACCATCCCCTAGCCTTGCAAGTCTTTTCTGTTTCGCATGTCTTCATCGCCTGGACATTCATCGCTAAGCCCGGTGCAGCCTGGCGAGCGGTTGGCAGGCCGGTATGTGGTCGAACGCGTGGTGGGGACCGGCGGCATGGGCGTGGTGGTGGCGGCGCGCCACGAACAGCTGGGCCGCACGGTGGCGATCAAGCTCCTGACCATCTCCACGGACCCGCATCCAGATGCTGTGGAAAGGTTTTTGCGGGAGGCGCGCGCGGCGGCATCGTTGCGCAGCGAACACATCGCTCGGGTCATGGATGTCGGCACCGACGAACGCGGGCGCCACTTCATCGTGATGGAGCACCTGGAAGGCGAGGACCTGGGGGTGGTGGTGCGACGGGGCGACTCGCTGTCAGTGGCCCAGGCGGTGGGATACCTGCTGCAGGCTTGCGAGGCGCTGGCGGAGGCACACAACCAGGGAATCATTCATCGCGATCTCAAACCGGAGAACATCTTTCTCAGCCGCCGGGTGGATGGGTCTCCGCTGATCAAGGTCCTTGATTTTGGCATCTCGAAGATGACCAGTCACAGTGCGGAGCGGGACCCAGCGTCGCTGTCGGCCAGTGGACCGCGTTCGCTGCTGGGGTCTCCCCTGTACATGTCGCCGGAACAGATCCGCACCCCTTCCAACATTGACCCGCGCAGCGATGTCTGGGCGCTGGGGGTGATCTTGTTCGAACTGCTGACGGGGCGGCGCCCGTTCCACGGGCAGTCCTTGCCGGACATCCTCGCCGCCATCCTCACCCAGGTTCCCCCAGGTCTGCTGACCCTGCGTCCCGATGCACCACCGGCGCTGGCCGACGTGGTGGCGCGCTGCCTGGAAAAGGACGTGGACAGGCGGATGGGCAGCGTGGGGCTGCTGGCGCAGGCTCTGCAAGAGTGGGCACCGCGGTGGGCGCGAGATTCCGCGGCCCGCGCCGCGCGCATGGCGGGCATCGGCACCCAGACCACGGGTTTGATCGACGTCAGCAATGTGCTCGACGATGTGCGGGCGACCGCCGAGACCACACCACAGAAGGCAGAGCAGCGCGTAAGTGCGGCCGAGGGCGATGGTGCACAGCATCCAGATCATCGGGCTGATCCGGTGGTGCACAGGCGCAAGCGCACGATCGCCGCGGCCGCACTCATCGCCGCCGGCGTTTGCGCCGGGTTGGCGGCAGGCGCCTGGCGGATCAACCACGCGCCGCGGTTCAACAAGGCGGCGGCCGGGTTGGTCCCTCCATCGGCGGTCGCGCCCTCCCTGGTGCAGACGGCGGGCGATCCCTTGGCCACTGCACCGGCAGCCCTGGCTGCGGTGGGGAACGATCCCGCGAATCCGGACGCCCTCCACGCGACGGCGACAAAGGACACCGCGACCCCGGCTGCGCGCGAGTCGCCGGCACCGCCGCCAGCGATCATCAAGCCTTCGCGGCCGGTCCGCCGCCATGTCCCCCGACCGCTCACGCGGCATCCATCGGAAAAGGAGGCGGCCGTTCCCCTGGATCCCCTCGAAGGTCGCAAGTGAAGGCTGTGGCCTCGTTCACCGCAATGATGGTGCTGGCCGCACTGGGAACCGCGATCGTGGCAGTGGTGCCGGCGACGGCGATCGCTGGAGAGCCCGCCCTCGCCGAGACGCTGTACCAGGAGGGCCGCGCGTTGATGGCGCAGGGGCGGACCGCCGAGGCCTGCGCCAAGTTCGACGAGAGCTTGAGGCTGGACCAGGCGACCGGCACCTTGCTGAACCTCGCCGTCTGTCACGAAGCATTGGGCAAGCTGGCCACCGCGTGGGCCGAGTTTCGGGCCGGCGCCTCCATCGCCCTTCACGACGGAAGGCAGGATCGCACCCAGCTCGCGCGTGAACACCTGGCGCGTATCGAGCCGCGGCTATCCCGATTGACGGTCAGTGTCCCTGAACGCGCTCGCGTTGCTGGCCTGCGCGTCACCCTGGATGGAATGGTGCTGGGGGCGCCAGCCTGGAATGTGGCCACGCCCATCGACCCAGGCACCCACGTGGTGGAGGCCCGGGCCC
>JBDSME010000657.1:0-2889 GCA_039916065.1 Polyangia bacterium | reverse complement strand
TCACTTCATCGCTGCAACATCCCAACATCGTGCAGGTGATCGATTTCAACACGCACACCGATGGCACTGAGTACCTGGTGATGGAGTTTCTGCAGGGTGAGACCCTGGCCGAGCGGCTGGTGCGGCGGGGGGCGCTGCCGATGGAAATGGTGGTGACCGTGGTGGAAGAGGTGGCGGCGGGGCTGTCCGCCGCCCATTCGCACGGGGTGGTCCATCGCGATCTGAAGCCCGACAACGTGTTCCTGGTTCCCATCGAGGGCCGGCAACATGAACTGGCCAAGGTTCTCGATTTCGGCATCTCCAAGACGAAGGACCTGAATCACGGTCTGAACGGACCGCAGAGTACGTTGATGGGAACGCCGCAGTACATGTCGCCGGAACAGTGCCAGGGCCGTTCCACGGCCGTGGATGCCAGGACTGACCAGTTCGCCCTGGCGGTGATCACCTACGAGATGCTCACCGGGCGACCACCTTTCGGGGGGGACAGTGTCGGCACCGTATTATCGCAGGTGTTGTACGCCAACCCGCCCCCCATGCAATTCAGCCCCGAGGTGGAACAGGTAGTCCGGCGCGGGCTGGTCAAGGCGCCCGAGGATCGCTTCCCATCAGTCACCGCATTCGCCAAGGCTTTGCGCGTGGCTGTCGCCGCCCAGTTGGCGCTTCGCGCACGCGTTCACACGCAAGACCCCACGCAAGACCCCACGGATGACCCGCTGGAGAATGCGCTGGACCTGGTCGCCACCGCCAGCAGCGACAAAGAGTCGTTTCAGGCACCGGCCAGGACCGTGCGCGACCAGAGCACACGCGATCAACGGAGCCGTTCCCGCCGGGAGTGGGGCGCAGCCGCGCTTACCGGCGGCGCCGTGGCGGTCACGCTGTTCTTCGTGGTCGGTGCCAAGAGACTCGACGGCGACCGGCACGCGGCCCCCGACCTGCCGGCGCCGTCGTTGGCCCATAAAGAACAGCTCGCCGACTTCGCTTTGCAGCCTTCCAGGTTGCGGTCGCTCACCGCGACGACGGGAAGCGCCAGGACCCCCAGTGCGGCCAACGAGGTCACCGCGACGGTGGCGCCCACCAGTGTTGCCACGTCCGACGTCATCCCTGGCAACGGCCCCGCCGAGCAACCCCCGGGCCCTCCTGGCCCCGAACAGGAACTGGCCACAACGCGGGGCGCCACGGCCGCCGGGGCGGACTTCGCGGCGTCGGAACGAGCCAGCGCTTTCGATGGTTCCGGCGGAAGCGCCAGCTCACTGGGAAGCGCCAGCTCACTAGATCGTTCGCCGGTCAGGAGCTCCAGTCGGCCCAGGCGGGAAATCGACAGTAGAGATGACCAACGGGCCCGTGTTTCACCACCCGCTTTTCACCTGGTCGAGCGAAGCGCCGCCGCGCCGGTTCAGCCGGCGCCAGTCAACACGCCACCGGCCGGTCGGCCAGCGAGCGTGCGTTCCGAGCGGTCGAGCACCAGGCTGGATGACGACGCCATCCTGCCCCTCGACGATTCGTTCGGCGAGGGACGCTGAGGGAGTGCGCCACCACAACTTGAATAGATCGCACGGCTTTTCGCCGATGATCTGATTCCTCGGCTTCAGGGCAAGCTGGCGTGACGGACGAGAGGAGGAGACCAATTCTCCGGCGCGCTGAACGCCAGGACATGCCATGACAGCCTTGCCTTGCGAGCGACCTGGGCGCAAACCACCTCGTCCCGTGCGACGTCGATGGCGCCACCCTTGCCTGTGGACCGCACCTCCTCGCGCCACACCGGCATGCGACAGTCCGCGTTGGTCCCTTCTTGCCTGGGGGCCCGGAACACGGCGACGACCCCCTTTCTCTTTTCGACCTGCACGTGCAGCAGGCGCGCCGGTCCAGCCAGCAACATCCGGGGCTCCGAATCCCCGACGGCGATGCTGCTCCGAACCTCCCTCATTCCATCCGTCGCCTGTCGCGACGACTGCACGTGACCACCGCATCCACTCGCACCGAGCACTCCTCCAGCCAACCCTCCCCCCGTCATCGCCAGCGACAACACCCATTCACCCAGACTCCCCCGAAGACCATGTTCCACAACCATCGCGATACCTCCCGAGCGACAGTCTAGCCTTGCGGGCATCAAGGTGGCGTTTCGGGCAGCAACATTCGCGGTAACTTCTCTAACCTGCCCGTCTACGGGGACAGGCTCTTAGTGCGCGGTGATCGCCGCCATGACCTCGGCCGCGTGTCCCACCGGGTTCACCGCTGGCCACACGTGACTGATGCGCCCGTCCTTGCCGATGAGGTAGGTGATCCGGCGGGCCTTGCCGTCGACGACCGGCACGAGATACTTGGCCGCGATTTCGCCCTTTTCATCGGGGAGCAGCGGAAAAGGAAGGTGGAACTTCTCGGCGAAGGCCTTGTGGGAACCGTTGTCCTGCGTCGAGACGCCGAAGACCATCACGCCGGCCTTTTGCAGCTTCGTCCAGGTGTCGCGGAACTCGCAAGCCTCCTTGGTGCACCCGGACGTATCGTCTTTGGGGTAAAAATAGAGAACGACCATCTTGCCCTTGAGCGCGGACAGGGACACCCTTTTCCCATCGTGGGCGACGGCGGTGAAGTCCGGCGCCGGTTGTCCGACGGCCAACAGAGGCGCTTCGGAATCACCACCTCTGTAGAAGTAGTAGTCGGCCGTGTAGTCAGCGCGCGATTCGTTGCCCACGTGGCCCGCGTCGCAACCGACCGCGGGCGGCTTACCTTTCGTGGTGTTGATCCTCTGGATGAACGTCGTCCCGCTGAAGACACCTTTGCCCGTGATGCTGGTCGCTCGCAACAACAGCCACGCAACCGCGCCCGCGGTCGGGGCGTCGGCCTCGGCCACCTTCTTCGCGGCGACGGAGCTGCCGTCCGTCGAGGTCCACA
>JBDSME010000656.1:0-3276 GCA_039916065.1 Polyangia bacterium | reverse complement strand
GCGAGCTTGCGGCGCGCAACCACTGGCCGGCCATAGACGTGCTGCCGTCGCTGTCGCGGGTGATGAGCGCCGTGGCCAGTCCCGAACATCGCGCCGCCGCCGGACGCCTGCGCGAGCTCATGGCGACCTATGAACGGCAGCGGGACCTGATCCTGCTTGGTGCCTACCAGCGCGGCTCCGACCCGCGCACCGACGACGCCATCGACCGTATCGACAGCATCAACGCCTTTCTGTGCCAATCCACCACCGAGGCCACCAGCTTCGACGATAGCCTGCGCCGCCTCAACGACCTGCTGACCTGAGTTGGTAACGCCAGCTTTCTTGCTCTCTGCTTGCTCTAGCCGATTTCCGATTTCCGATTTCCACGTTCCAGGAGCCACCATGTCCGACAGTGACTGTCTGTTCTGCAAGATCCGCGATGGCAAGATTCCCGCCGCCGTCATCTACCGCGATGACGACGTGCTGGCCTTTCAGGACATCATCCCCCGCGCCCCCCTGCACCTGCTGGTGATCCCCGTCCGCCACATCCCCAGCCTCTCGGACGCCCGCCCCGAAGACGCCGAGCTCTTCGGCAAGCTGATGCTCACCGCGGCTCGCCTGGCGCGGGAAGCGGGCCATGCGCAGGAGGGGTATCGGGTGGTCATGAACGCAGGCCCCAACGCCGGGCAGAGCGTGCTCCACGTCCACCTGCACGTCCTGGCCGGCCGCGCCCTGGCCTGGCCCCCGGGCTGAGGCGGGGTGATATTTCGACGGCGGTGCACTATGTACTAGATTGCGAGGCGAACATGTCGCTCAACCGGCGCAACCTGCGCGACGCGCACCGCATCGTGGTGAAGCTGGGCACCCATGTGGTGACCAGCGACGGCGTGCAGCTTGCGGTGGATCGGCTGCAGGCGCTGGTGGAGAGCGTGGTCAGGCTGCGCGCCGGTGGTCGCGAGGTGGTGCTGGTGTCGAGCGGCGCCGTGGGAATGGGGATGCAGGTGCTGGGGCTGAAGGATCGACCGCGCTCGCTGGGGTTGCGGCAGGCGTGCGCCGCGGTAGGGCAGGGGAAGCTCATCGGTTTTTACACGCAAGCCTTCGCCGCTTTCGGGGTCACCGCCGCGCAGGTCTTGCTGACTCAAGAGGACCTGGGTGATCGCGATCGGGCGCTTTGTCTGCGCACGACCTTGATGCGCTTGCTCGAGCTGGGGGTGGTCCCCGTCCTCAATGAAAATGATAGCGTCAGCGTGCGTGAGCTGGTCGACCACCAGCGCGCGCAAGCCTCGTCGCAATTGTCGCAAGAATCGTCGTCCGCGTCGCTGCTCTCCGGCGTCGCCGCCCCCGCGCCGCTGTTCGGCGAGCCCGTGTTCGGTGACAACGACGGCCTGTCGGCGCGCGTGGCGGTCAGCCTGGATGCCGACCTGCTGGTGCTGTTGACCAACGTGGCGGGCCTCTTCACCGCCAACCCGGCCACCGATCCGGCCGCCCGCCGCCTGGGAGAAATTCCCGTCGTGGACGACGCCGTGATGGCCCTGGCCAGCGGCGGCTCGGCGGGTGGTACAGGCGGCATGTCCAGCAAGCTAGAGGCGGCGCGGCTGGCCAACGACGAAGGCACGGCCGTGCTGATCGCCAGCGGCGCCGAGCCGTCCATTCTCGAGCGTGCGCTGGATGGCGAGGACCTGGGGACGCTGCTCACCGGCACTGAACATCGCGGCAGTCGCTGGCGGCGCATCGCCGTGGCCACCCGCAAGCGCGGCGCCTTGATCGTAAATGACGGTGCGCTGCGTGCGCTGACCGCAAAGAAAGCATCGCTGCTGCCCATCGGTGTCCTGGCGGTGGAGGGCGCGTTCGAAAAAGGCGACGTGGTGGAGATTCGCGACGGCAGCGGACGCGTGCACGGGCGCGGCCTGGTCAACTACCCCGCCGACGCCTGCCGAAAGCTGGTGGGCCGGCAGAGCGACGAGATCGAAGCAATTCTGGGGTGGCATGACTACGACGCGGTGATCACCCGCGACAATCTGGTCATGGGAGCGATCTGAGAGCGATCTGAGAGCGGCACAAGCAATCGAGATTCACAACGGGAAGTGGCCCAGTCCGCCAAGCCACTCGAAAAAGAGGGTGATCTGAGGCCCCCCTCGTTTCCGACCGAGAGTTTGAGCCTGACCAGCGACAAGATCGAAGCTATTCTCGGATGGCACGACTACGGTGCGGTGATTACCCGGGACAATCTGGTCATGGGAGTTCTATGAGCGCGGCACAACAATCAGGATTCACGAGGGAAGCGGCGCTGGCCGCCAAGGCCGCTGGCGCTGGACTACGCGATGCGCCGGGCACCACGCGCGCCGCCATCTTGAATGACCTGGCAGCCGCCCTGGAACGACCCGAGGTGCGCGCGGCCGTGTTTGCCGCGAACGCCCGCGACCTGGAACGCGCCAAGGTCGATGCCGCCAAGGGCGCGCTGGCGCCCGCTGTCTTCAATCGCCTCGGCATCGATGCCAAGAAGATCTCCGGCCTGTCTGATGGCCTGCGCCAGCTCGCCGCCATGACGGATCTGGTGGGCGGCGTGACGCTGCGGCGCGAGCTGGACGACGGGCTGATCCTGGAACGGGTGACCTGTCCTCTCGGGTTGATCGGGGTCGTTTTCGAGGCGCGCCCCGATGCCTTGATCCAGATCGCCGGCATCGCCCTGCGCACGGGCAACGCCGTGTTGCTGAAAGGGGGACGCGAGGCCCAGGAAAGCAATCGCGCCCTGACCGACGTCATTCACCAGGTGCTGCGCGACCACGGGATCGATCCGCGCGTGGCGGTGCTGCTGGAAGATCGCGCTGACGTCGCCGCGGTGCTGGGCCAGGACGGCATCGTGGATCTGATCGTGGCCCGTGGCTCGACGGAGTTCGTGCACTACGTTCAGAAGTCCACGCGTATTCCGGTGATGGCCCACGCCGCCGGAATCTGTCACCTGTACCTTCACCGCGCCGCCGACCCGGCCATGTCGGCCGCGCTGGCGGTCGACTCCAAGATGACTTATCCCGCGGCGTGCAACGCCCTGGAAACGTTGCTCTGGGACGCCGGTGCGGAGGCCGCCCTCGACGCGTCGGTGAAGGTGTTGCTGGACGCCGGCGTCGAGCTGCGCGGGTGCCCCGAAACACGCGCCCGTCATCCCGGGATGGTCGCCGCCACGGACGCCGACTGGGACACCGAATACGGCGCCGCCATCCTTTCCATCCGACGGGTGGCCGGTCTCCCCGAGGCGCTCGCTCACATTCAGAAACACGGCTCTCGGCACACCGAATCGAT
>JBDSME010000655.1:0-6847 GCA_039916065.1 Polyangia bacterium | reverse complement strand
ACCCACCATCACGGCAATGTGCGCCCCGGTCGAATCACTTCAAAATGCGGCGAATTTGACCGATGACTATAATGAAAGTGATCTCATGACCTCGCTGTTTGCACTATTGACCGTCTGCGGTCCCCTGCTGGCGCCCGAGCAGGCGCCGCAGGCGATGGACCAGGTGTTCGATCCGATCGCCGCTCGCGGCTTGCATGTCTCCCCTGGCAATCCGGTGCCGCTCACCAAGCGGGAAGAATGGATCCGCGACAAGGAGCTGCGGCCCGACCTGCACCTGACCGACGCCGCCCTGGCCGAGGGGCGGCGCGTGGCCACGCTGGCGGAACGAGAGGCGACGCGGCGGCGTGGACGTCCTGACTTCACGGCGACGGCGGCCGCGGCGGCGTTCCCCGGCGTCCGCAGCGAGCCCGTCACGACCTTGTTCAACGTCTGGACGCGGGAAGCGCTGCCGGTTCTCCCCGGCGATGCGCTGGAGCTGAGGTTTCATTCCTTCTTGCGCGATCACTACACCAACCAGTCCACGCAGATGGACACTCGCCTCATCGACGTCCTGACCCGCGCCGCGCGCAAGTTCAGCGCCAACCGCATTGAAGTGGTCTCCGGCTATCGCTCGCCGAAGTACAACCTGATGTTGCGCAAGAAGGGTCACCAGGTGGCGCGGTCCAGCCAGCACGTCGAAGGCCATGCCGTGGATTTCCGCATTCGCGGCGTTCCCACGCGATCGCTGTTGCAGTTCGTCCGTTCCTTGCGACTGGGCGGCGTGGGGTTCTACCCACACTCGCAATTCGTGCACAGCGACACCGGACGAATTCGCTACTGGACCGGCAGCTGAACCGCGAGTAGCGATGCGGGCTCCCCCGCGGTCCGCGACCCCAGCGACGACGATTACGACTACGCTACGCTAGCTCGCGCTTTTTCCAGAGACAGACCACCGCCAGCGTCGCCAGCAACACCAGAGCCGGGGCCCAATTCAGCACGTCGTATAGATGAAGCAGGAGGTGCTGTTGCCGGTTGCCCTGGTGTACCAGTAGCTGGAGATGGCGTTTGGTATCCATGTCGATGCGCCAGCTTGCAACCACGAACGTCAGAATGAACAACAGCGCTCCCACCGCGCCGCGCTGCCGGCGGACGCGCCAGCGTCCCACGAGCTCGTTCCCCAGGAGCAATACCGGCAATACGTAGATCACCGTGTAGTGCTCCCAGGTCCACTGCGATGTCACGGTCGATAGCACGATGAAAAGAGCGTAGGCCAGGTCGAAGCCACCCGCCCGCACCGTGCGCCGCACCAACCAGATGGCTCCGGCGATAAGTATCAACGAAATGGCGACGGAGATCAGGGTGGCCGCCAATAGCACGGGTCCATGGGGAACGCACACCGGCGTGAACAGGCGCAGGACAATTCCATGGATGCTCTGATTCTGGATGCTGCCCATCCAGAGGTTCGCGATCGGCGCCTGTTGCGCCAGGAACAGAGGCCAGCTCGACAGCCCAAACCCCGCCGTCATGATCGCCGCGATCGTCAGATACACCACGCCTGCCCCCGCCAGCACGCGCCAGCGAGTTGCCAGCAGGAACAGGACGATCATCAACCCAGGGAACATCTTCAACGTGCAGGCCGCGCCCAGAGCCGCCCCGGCCAGCCAGTCATCCCGCGTTTGTCCGGTGCGCCCTGCGTACCAACCAACGAAATAGAGAAAGGCGATCAGCGCCGAAATCTGACCGACCGCCAGGTGATACTTCAAGAACGAGCAGCCGAGGACGAAGGTCAGACCCAGCCACGCCGACGCCAGCGGCGCCGGACACCTGAGTACTGTGAGCGTGGCAGCGAGTTGGAGCAGCAGCAGGAGGATGCACAGCCAAGCCAATGCCGCGCCGGCGGTGTGACTGTCCATCCGGGTCAGGGGGAGGAACCAGAACGACGTGGTAGGGGGGTGCCCGTTGCCGGCTGGTCCGGAAGCGGAAAGGCCCGAGCGGACGGCGCCTTCGGGCGTGAAGGGATTGTAATGAGCCAGGAAGGCTCGCGCCGTCAGGAGATCGACATCGAGGTCCCAGTGCGTCTCCCCCAGCCCCTGCTCCATGCGCGGCACGGCCTGGAGGAACAACGCCAGACCGACGACGGCCGCGAACAGGACATGAAGCCGGCGCGACCGTGAGGAGGCGCACAGAGGATCAGGCGGTGACAATGCCCTGACTATCGTCCAGATGGTCGCGGAGTTTCAATGATTTTGGTAGCCGCTCGAGACCCAGCCGAACGGCGGGTACGTCCGAGCCGCTCGCCCCTCCGGTCCCGGAACACCATTTCTCGCGCAGAAACGGCGTTCGCCGGTTGCATGTGGCCCACCACGCGCGACGCAGGTACACTCGCCTGGTTGTGGCAACTCCCAAAAAGAAGCGTCTCCTCGTGTTTGTGGTGGCGTACTACGCCGAGTCCACGCTGCGCAAGGTCTTGGAAAGAATCCCGTCAGCCCTCTTCCGAGAATACGACTGCGAGATTCTGGTCATCGACGATGGATCGGAGGACCGCACGTTCGCCATCGGTCAGGAATATCGAGCGGCGCATCCCGACATCCAGCTGACCGTATTGCGCAACGAGTTCAATCAGGGTTACGGCGGCAATCAGAAGATCGGTTACGCCTACGCCAAGGTGGAGAGATTCGACGTGGTGGCGTTGCTGCACGGCGACGCTCAGTATGCCCCGGAGGAGCTCCCCAACCTGGTGGCGCCGATCGCGAAGGGCGAAGCCGACGCGGTTTTCGGAAGCCGGATGATGACTTCGGGGACCGCCCTCAAGGGTGGAATGCCCCTTTACAAGTATGTTGGCAACAAGATTCTGACCGGGGTGCAAAACCTTCTGCTCGGCACGCGGTTGTCGGAGTTTCATAGCGGGTTCCGGGTGTACTCGGTCCCTGCGCTGGCGAAGCTGCCGTTTCGGCTCAACTCCAACGACTTCCACTTTGACACCGAGATCATCATCCAGTTGTTGAATGCGAAGGCGCGCATCACCGAGCTGCCCATCCCCACCTACTACGGCGACGAGATCTGTCGCGTGAACGGGATGAAGTACGCCAAGGACGTGATGATGGCGACCCTGAAGAACACCGCTCACCGCTCCGGTATTCTCTACCAGCGCCGCTTCGATTCGAAAACCGAGCGCGAATCCTATGATCTCAAGCTGGGTTATCCCAGCAGCCACACCTACGCCATCGATGCCGTTCCGCCGGGCGTCAAGGTACTGGACGTCGGTGGCGGATCTGGCGGCATCGCTCGGGAGCTGGCCAAGAAGGGCTGCGAGGTCTGCGTGGTGGACCAGTATGAGCCCGCTCACAAGCACCCCGGACTGTCGTACCAAACAAGGGATCTGGACGCCTCCCCTCCGGAGATCAAAGGGTTCTCTCACATCCTGATGCTGGACATCATCGAACATGTGTTGAAGCCCGAGGTCCTGGTCGATCAGCTCCGGGCGCAAATGACCTACGAGAAGCAAACGTTGATCATCACCACGCCGAACATCGCCTTCGCCGTGCAGCGCCTGCAACTCCTGCTCGGGCAGTTCAATTACAACCACACCGGGATCCTGGATTTTACTCATCGGAGGTTGTTCAACTTCCGCAGCTTGATCCGCCTGTTGCGCGACGCGGGGTTCCGCATCAAGGAGGTAAAAGGCGTCCCGGCCCCCTTCCCGAAGGCACTGGGTGATGGCCCGCTGGCCCGGGCGTTGCTCCGGATCAACGTCGCCCTGATAGGGATATCCAAGACGCTGTTCTCGTACCAGATCTACGTCGTGGCCGAGGGGACGCCCGACCTCGAGTTCCTGTTGAAGAGCGCCCGGGAGAGCAACACCCAGCAGGCGCTCGACACGGCGACCGGGTAACCCAAGGGAACGGGAAGGTTCCTGCCCTGGACCACCCACCTGGCCTCGGTGTGAACTCGCTCTTGACAAGACTGCTGGGCACCATGCGCGCGGACTTCGGCTTGGTCCGCGCACGGCGAGGGGTGCTCCGGCGTGCAGAGGCCCTCTATCAGCTCGGGTCGGCATTGACCTTGTCGCGACCGACCGACTGGAGCCGGCGGAGCCAGCGCGCCTTTGCCAGACTGGTCCGCGAATTGAGCGCGGTCGTGCCCACCGTCCCCTCGCCAGCGTTGAAAGGGGATGCCACCACCGCTCGTTCCTTGTTGCGGGCTGCCCGCCGTCCGATTTGGCGCCTGTTCTGGTGCAGCGCTGGCCTTCTCACCGTCGTGGCGGCCGCCGTGCTGGCAAGCGCGGGTGTGGCTGCCCTGGTATCGCCACGGGCGCGGCGCTGGATGGCGCCACCCGACCTCGCTCTGTCAGCGCGCATAACCACCAGCAGTGTCTTTCCCGACACGCCCGCGCCCGGCACCGTCCCCCCTCATCAACAGCCCTTCTTCTTTCACACGAACGCGGAGGACCACCCCTGGATCACCTTCGACCTGCCACACATCGCGAACGTGAGAACCGTGCGCATCACCACCCGTACCGATTGCTGCAGGGAGCGGACGGTACCCCTCAACATCGAGGTCCCCGACGGGCAGGGTGGGTGGCGGCTGGTGTGCCAACGGCGCGTGCCGTTTTCTAGCTGGACCTGTGACACCGGGGGCGTCGCCACGGCCGTGGTTCGCGTGCGCCTGGCCGCCCACGACATGTTGCACCTCAGCCAGGTACAGATCTTCCAATGAAGTCGCTCCGGGCAGCCTGGCGGGCCCTGGCGCGGGAGCAGGAGACCTCCGCCACGTTCTCGGTGGTGGTGGTCTGCCTTTACATGGTGTTTCTGGTATGGGCCCACGTCCATCACGAGGCATGGCGAGACGAGATCCACCCCTGGATCATCGCCAAGCGCGCTCAGGGTTTCTGGGACATCGCGACCGGCGATCGCATCTATGACGGACATCCGCCGCTCTGGTACTGGTACCTGCGCCTCTGGACCTGGATCACCCATCGCCCCTGGGGGCTGCATGCCGCGAACATCGCCGTGATGGGCGCGGCGGCGCTTTTGTTGCTGCGCTTTGGCCCTTTCGCCCGGGTCCTGAAACTCGGCCTCCTGGCGTCGTATCAGGTCACATTCGAGTACGGCGTGGTCTCGCGCAACTACGGCCTGGGGCTGCTTCTGGTGATGGTTTTCTGCGTGAGGTTTCATCCCCTGCGCCCGCGACTGCTCGGTCAGGCCGTCGTGCTGGGGCTGCTAGGCTTGAGCAGTGTCTACGGCCTCCTCATGGCGGCCTGTCTGTTCCTGACCCTGGTGCCGCTGGCAATGCGGATCGGGCGTGCTTCCGTGGCGCCGGTAACCATTGACCTGACGCTGAATCCGCGCTTGTTGGGGGCGGCACTCCTCCTGATGACCGCGACGGCTTTTTCGCTGTACACCACCACGCCACCCGATCCCAATCCGGCATCGCCGGGGTGGAACTTCGCCGCATTGGACGGCCCCGCGCTCGGTTCAGCGGCGCGGCGGCTGGTCATCACCTTTTTCCCTGTGCGCTACTTCGACGGGCCCCGCTACTGGGGAAACGTCTGGGCCTTTTGGGGCGACCACCAGACGGTTCTTTCGGTGGCGACGGTGGCCCTGCTGTTGTTGCTGCCCCTATCCCTGGCGCCGCCCTGGACCTCGCCGTCGATCTTCCTGCTGGGAGCCGGCCTGATGGCCATCGTTCAAATCAGCCGCTACACAGGCGGCCCCCGACACTGGGGGCATTGGCTCATCCTCTACCTGGCCCTCTGCTGGATCTCGCGGCGCCTCTACCCGCGGCGCAGGCATCTCCTTTCGTCCGTCATTCTGGCGGTCGCCATCCTGTTCCAATTCGAGAGCTTGCTGGCAGCGGTGGGGCGCGACCGTGTCGACCTCTTCTCGGGCGGCCCGGAGGCGGCGGCCTTCATTGAAAAGCACGGACTGCAGGATTTACCACTGGTGGCCGGCCCCGAAGACTCCGTCATCAGCGTGTTCGGTCACCTGGGCCGGGTATTCATCAGTGCCGAGAGCGAAGAGGTGAACGAGACCATGGTGTTCCACGGACGCCGGCGCCCCTTCGACGAGACCGCCCTGGTCGCCCGCGCCGTGGAGGTGGGCAGCGCCCGTCACAGCGCGGTCCTGCTGGTTTCTAACCGCGCCCTCCCCGCGCCCGCGGATCCAGGGATCAAGTTCGAGGAACTCTTCCGGAACAGCCAGGACGGACCCCACGGTGAGAATTTCGTGATCTATCGGCTGTGGGCCGACACGTGGCGAAAACCATGATCGGGTCAGCTACGGCAGCCACGTCAGCTGCGGATAGGTTGGACGCCTCCGGGGGGCTTGGGTACATTCCGGCCGTGATCGCCTCCTCGCCCGCGGCGTGTCTGGCCTTCGGTGGCGACTGGCTATCTGGTTGGTGTCAGTCGCGCGGACAATCGTGACGGCGAACGGCCGAGTCCGCGCGGAGGGGGCTGCCCTGACCGCCACCGCCTCCGCTGTTTCTGCTGCCGCCCGGGCGCTCTCGTTTCTATTGCCGCGAACCCGGACCTCGCTCGCCAAAGCCTTTCGCGCCGATCCCCTCTTGCTCTGGGCCACGGCCGCCTTGGTGGTCGCTGCCTGGGTGCCACTGTTCCTCACCCCCATCCTCCCTTTCTCGGACCTCGGCATCAACACCGCCGCCGCCGACCTGATCTGGGACACTGCGGTCGGTCGCCTGCCTGCGGCCACCTATTACAAGGTGCAGTGGGGACCTCTGCCTTACTGGACCACCTATGGTCTGTGCAGCGTGCTGGGCAAGCTGTTTGGCCCCCTGGTGGCAGCCAAGCTGCTGACGGCCTTCATCCTGGCCCTGGTGCCGCTGTCGATGATGCGGTTGTTGCTGGCCC
>JBDSME010000654.1:0-5164 GCA_039916065.1 Polyangia bacterium | reverse complement strand
TTACAGGCGACGCTGAACCTGGGGCGCGGCACTCCGGTCGAGAACCAGCTGATCAATGCGCCGATGCTGCAACTCGCCGGCGTTCCCGCTAGCCTGGCCACCCGAGGTGCGCTGGGCGATGCCGCTTCGCCGCTTGCCGGTAACAACCCCTTGACCTGGTCCGGGGTGCGGCAGATGCGCGAGAACGCCCTGGCCAAACGTGGCGCATGCCTGCTGGATGAAGCCCCCGAGCCGTCGGCGATGACCGGCTTGGCGGATATTCTGGCGCGCAAGTTCCCGTCGGCGGCGGGCGAAAGCGCCAGCGCCCGACAGGGCCGGTACGATCGGATGTTCCACTACGTCCAGCGCCGGTTCACCTACGCTGTGATCGCGCACGAGATGGGGCATTCCATCGGACTGCGCCACAACTTCGTCAGCACCTCGGCGTCGCTGTTCTATCGCCCGCAGTACTGGCAGCTGCGCACCCGGAACGGTCAGGTCCAGACGGCATGCACTGACGCCACCGACGACGGTGCCTCATGCGTCGGGCCCCGCTACTTCGATCCCACCACCGACGAAGAGCAGAAGCAGATGATCTGGATGTGGATGCAGTCGACGGTGATGGACTACCCCGGCGACGTGGGGCAGGACATGATCGGTCTGGGCGTCACCGACTACGCCGCGGCGCGGTTCTTCTATGGCGACAACGTCTCGGTCTACACCGCGCCCAGCTACCGGGCGGGGACCGCCATCGGGACCGGAATCACCTTGGCGACCGATACCTTCGGCGGCCTGGTGGGGATCAAGTACGGGATGAAGGGCGCGGCGGGGTCGGGGACGGACGACTTCCACTATTCGCAGTTGCAAAAGAATTACCAGGTGATCAGCGGCTGTCGTCCGGTCACGCCCCAGAAGCCGGCGGTCTGGGACGAGAGCGTCGATGGCCAGTGGGATCAAGTGCTGGACGGCCTGGTGGTGTCGGTGGGCGGGCAGCCGACAAAGTGCCGGCAGCAGCCGGTCGACTACGTTGGGTACACCCAGCTGCGCGCGCCGACCAGCAGTGAGAACAACGGCGGCTCCTACCGCGGCGGGCCCAGCGTGTTTCCGCTGGCAGGGACCTCCCCTGCCTCGGCCCAGTTGCGGGTGCCCTACGCCTTCGCCACCGATCACTGGGCCGACACCGGCAACGTCTCGGTGTTCCGGCACGACAACGGCGCCGACCCGTACGAGGCGGTGCAGTTCCTGATCTCCACTCAGGAGAACAGGCACATCTTCGACAACTACCGCCGCGACCGAACCACATTCAGCCTGCTCGGCGCCGCCGAGCGTTCTTTCAGCCGCTACAACGTCAAGCTGCAAGGAATCGCGGGCGGCATGGGATTCTTCGAGTCCATCTACCGAGACATCGGCACCAACCAAGGGTATTCGTTCGACACGCTGTGGCCGTACATCGTCGGGTCCCAGGTCAAGGACAACATGATCGCCGCGACAGTGGCGTTCGATCACTTCGTGCGCGCGCTGTCGCGGCCCGAACCCGGACCCCATTACCGGCGGGCCGCCACATTCGCCGATCCTGTCTTTCGCTCGGCGACCGACCCTGACGACTATGGTCCGCCCAGCGGTTTGACGACGCTGGGACAAAATCAGCTGGTGATCCCCAACGGCACCACGGGCTTCCTGCGCGACGTGGGCTTCGGCGGACATCCGCTGGAGAATGGGCTATCGACCAACCACGGCGATTTCGACGTCGAGTACCTGCAGAACGCTGGGTCGTACTACGACAAGATCAACACCGCCATCCTGTTGGCCGAATCCGAGGACAGGTTCGTCAGCCAATCGCGACGCGACTTCTATGACGCCCGCTTTCGTGCGGTCGGTCTGGCCGACGTGTTGCCCGACGGGTTCCGACGCGTCATCGGCAATGCGCTGACAGGAGATCGGTCGATCATGGGTCCGCGTGTCGAGGCGACCTCGACCGGGCAGCCCGTCCTGGCCACGATGGCGTCCACCGCGTCTGATCCTCTGGCGGCGCGCTACCCCGCCCGTCCGATGGGCTGGGTCAGCTTCTGGCCCAGCGCCGGTCCCGAGGTGTGCTTCTCTACCCAGGGACGGAACGCGTGCAGCAACTACACCGGCGACGGCACCTTCAATCCGACCACCCCGGCATCGACGGCGGTCGTCGATCCCCAGATCGGCTGGGAGGTGCAGAAGTTCCTGATGGCGTGGACGGTCGCCTTCATCAAGGCCAACGAAAAGACCGCCTGGACCGACATGATGCGCATATGGAAGCTGGGCCAGAACGCCAACCCCGAGATCGAGCCGCGCCTGGAATGGCAGGATCCGGTGTCCGGTGAGATCTATTACGCGCGAACGTTCGGCACCGAATGTTTGTTTGGCGATGTGGCCAACAGCTGCGCGGGCGGCAAGGTGGTTCAGAAGGGGATCGCTGCCCGGGTACTGGAGTACGCGAACTCCCTGACCGCCAACGGGTACAAGCTGGACGTCGCCCGCTTTCCGGCGGCCAACGGAAACGCCGCGGGCTTCAACCAGTTCGGCCGCGCCATGGTGGTCCGTCATCCTTCGGGCGCGCCGGTCGTGGCGCCGGATCCGGCCATCCGCGACATCACGCCGGCGGGGGCGTTGGTGGCGGTTCCTGCCTGCGACCAGAACGTCGCTCCGACGTGCGCTCCCCTGACGGCATTCCAGAACCACTGGGCCCACGAGCTGGAAGGGTACAAATCGGTGCCCGACTACCTGTGGCAGTCCGAGTTGGTCTATGGATGGTTCGGGGCGCCGGGGGCGCGCGGCGTGTACTGACATGACGGCGGGGGCGTGTCATCCGGCGTCCCGGCGGCGCGCAGCGACGTGGGCGCTGGGGGCGCTTGCCCTGACCGTTTCCAGCGCGGCCACCGCGGCGCCCGAAGGCGCGACCGCCGCGGCTTCGGCGTCGTCCACCAGTGAGGACGCCGAAGATGAACCGGGCAAGCAGGCGATTCCTTGGCACGGCAGCACGTTGCTGTTCGATCAGTCGCTGACCACCCAGACCGTGGGCGTTGGGGCCGACTACCAAAGCGCCAACCCCACCTATGAGTGGTGGGTGGCGCTGAAGCCGCGGTACTTCGTCTACGAGACCAGGGCCACCGCCGTTTCGGTGAACCTGTGGGCGAACCTTTTTCTGGAGCTGACCAACAGCGACACCACCACGCGTCGCCGCGAGACGGTCATCGGACCGACCTACCTTTGGGCCAGCTACGCGCGGACGTTGGGCGCGCGGCGCGGATACAAGACGACGTTCACGGTCGGTCCTCGGCTGACGATCCCCACCGACAAGGTGGCGCGCAGCTCAGGGCAAATCGTGGGGTTGGGAGGGACCATCGGCCTGACCCAGGCATTCCCGCTGCGCGGGACGTCCGCGCGCGCGCTGCGGGGCGCGCGCCTGAGCGTGGGCGCGATCTACAACCATCCGTTCGCCCGCGCGACCACGGGCGTGAACGACGACCTCCGCTGGACCCGCCAGGACGTCGGCGGGCGCCCCGTCTTTTCCGATCAGCTGACCGGGGCGGCGCTGGTCCAGCATGCGCTGAACGCCTCGTTCTCGGCGGAGCTGGACGTGTTGCCGCGGCTCAGTGTCTCGGCGTCATACGTGTTGCTGAACGCCTGGATCTACCCACCAAGCCGAGCGGACTGCGTGGCAACCCTCACCGGTTGCGACCAGCCGATCGAGGTCGCCAATCCCACCACGTTTCGGGTCAGCACCTGGGGGACGGCTGCGGTCACCTATGAGGTCGTCGACGATCTGTCGGTGAGCCTGGGTTATTACAACCTGGCATCACAAATCGGTGGTGATGGTGCCCGCCGCAACCCTCTGTGGAGCCCGGCGGCCCGTTTTTTTCTGTCCGTGACCGGAAACCTGGATATCGTTTACGCACGCCTGATGTCAAAGCCTTGAGCGAACTGCCCGTCGAGATGCAGGCTCACGCCGCCGAATCTACGACAAGGTTGATGCGCTTGGGTAGGGTCGCAACGCGGACGCCCCGCCTCGCGGCGCCTGTCCGCCAGCCCCAGTCGTGGATAGCGACGAGGCGCGCCGGCGGGTGCGCGTAGAACCGGCGGCGAACGCCGCGAAAGGCCAGCGGCAACACCAGCAGGTCACAGGCGCCGAGCCGCGTGACGTCGAAGACGCCCACCTCGAACGTCACCCGCGGCGCGAGCTCACTGGCGGCGATCTCGTTCCGGGCCGCGGAGACATGGCCGGCGTCGCGATCGATGATCGTGAAGCGTGCCGCCGGCAGCAGTGGTCCCAGCACGAGAACGGTGCGCGGGAACAGGCCGCCACCTACCACCGTCACGGTTCGGATCTGGGCGCGCTCGGCGGGGGACAATAACGTCGCGAAAGCGGTCGCGTGCGCGCGCAGCAGCCTACGCCGGATGAAGGAGACGTCCCGCGTGCCGCGCTCAAGCCAATCAAGAGCGCCGGCGCAGACGTGGTTGCAAAGAACGGGCAAAAATTCCGTCCATCGCAAGGCCGGTGGCAGACTGCTGACGGTGTCATCCGAACGGCGATCGCCAGGCAGGTCTCTCCAGCCGGAGCTCGGCGCGCGGTGGTGGGCGGCGTGGAAGCCATCGTTGAACCACAGGAAGTTGTAAACCCGGCCGCGGTAGTCAACCCCCGCCGCGGCGCTGGCGTGCTC
Source organism: Polyangia bacterium (assembly GCA_039916065.1). Lineage (GTDB taxonomy): Bacteria > Myxococcota_A > Polyangia > Fen-1088 > Fen-1088 > FEN-1088. Next base: position 494 of record JBDSME010000654.1, on the reverse strand, counting down.
CGCGTGGCCTTGCAGCGCGCAGAGGCCGAATCCGACCACGAGCGCCGGGACGACGACGCCGAGCAGGGACGGCGCTGTCGACGCGAGCAAACCGAAGATTGCGATCACCAGCGCGATCTCGGCGATCCCCGCGGCGCCGAGGCGGATCGGACCGCTGCCTCCGATCGAGCCATGCGGACCATGCAGGCCATGCAGGCCATGCAGGCCATGCAGGCCATGATGGCCATGATGGCCATGATGGCAGAGGTGGCGCACCTTCCACCAGCGCTGCGGAACGGCCAGCAGTACGCTGAGGTAAGCGGAGAACAGGCGGTTGGTGTACGGGCGCTTGAACAGCGGGCGATGAAGATGGATGTGCGACACGGTGTTGGCGCACCAGTTCATCGCCACGCCAAGCACGATGGCGATCATCGCCCGTCCCAACGGACCGCACGTGCTGGCGATGGCGAGCAGGGCAGCGGCGCCAGCGCCATGCGCAAGCGAGGCCGCGAAGA
>JBDSME010000653.1:0-4414 GCA_039916065.1 Polyangia bacterium | reverse complement strand
TAGAGATAGTTGTGCGCCCCCTCCCCGATGATCACGTCGTCACCGGGTTCGCAGTGCACCTTGAGGGCGATCTGGTTGGCCATGCTCCCCGAGGGGACGAAGAGCGCGGCCTCCTTCCCCAGGAACGTGGCCGCGCGCTCTTCGAGGTGGTTCACCGTGGGATCCTCGGCGAACACATCGTCGCCTACCTCCGCCGCTGCCATCGCCGCCCGCATGGCCGGCGACGGCCTGGTCACGGTATCGCTGCGCAAATCGATCGGGGCGGCGTTCATAATGACTTCCGCGGGTTGCTCAGGTCTTACGTCATGTCTTCGCAGATCAGTTGAGCGGGTTGACCCATCTCAGGCCAGGAAACCGACCGAAGTCCGAATCGTTCGAATGGAGTTCCGCCTGGTGCTCGATGGCCAGCGCGGCAAGGTGAGTGTCGGTCGTCAGGCTCCCCGCAACGCCGGTGGCACGGAAAAGTTCTTCCACGATACCTGGGTGTCGTGGCCCAGGGCATCGATGATGCGAACCTGGCCGTGCCTCGGCATGCCCGGCGGGGAGGTTCAGGACGTCTTGCCCGCTTCGAGCGTACGGCCCATCTCCCCGCACAAGAGGGGGAAATGGGGCCCTGTGAACAGATCGGGCGGACGTGACACCCGACCTGTTGCCGCGTGGTTACGCGGGGGGTACGCAGGCGGTACCACCGGTGTTGCACACCTGCGTCCCCGGGCAGGGCGTGCAGGGGTCGGCTGCGCCGGGGCAGTACTTGCTGTTCACCACGCAGGCATTGCCGCAGCGGTGGTAGCTGGTCGCGGCATCCGCTCCCACCGTGCAGGTGAAGGTGCAGGCCAGTGCTGTCGACGGAGGAGTCGCCTCGCAGGCCTGCGCTGGTGCGTTGCTTGGCAAGGTGACGTTGCAGGCATCGCAGCTGGTGCCGCAGTGGGCGGTATCGTTGTCCGCGACGCAAGCCGCGCTGCACTTGTGGTAGCCGGTGGCGCAAGTGAAGTCGCACACAGGCGCCGCTCCGCTGGTGTTGCAGGCGGCAACGCCGTGGGGCGTCGTGCCGGTGGGCGCCGGGCAAGCGGTGCAAGATGCTCCGCAGCTCGTTGCCAGAGTGTTGCTCACACACGCCGCCGTGGGGCTGACTCGGCAGAAGGCCGCGTTGCAGGCCGTGGCGCAGTCCCCGTTGGTACAAACCGCGTGAGAATTGCTCGTCGTTCCTGGTGTCGGACAGGCGACGCAGGTCCCGTCGCCGCTGCCACACATCGTGGTACTGGCGTTGGGCTGACAGCTGCCCGCGGTGACGGTGCCGCAGCGGTGGGTGCCCGCCGGGCACATCGATATCTCACAGACACCCGCGCTGCTGCAGGTCAAGCCCGGCCCGCAGGGGGTGCACGCTCCGTCAGCGGTTCCGCAGGTCGCATCAGCGTCGTTCAGGACACAAGCGGTCCCGCACATGTGGTGCCCGTCCACGCAGTCGTAGACGCAGGCCCCACCCGTGCAAGCCACCGTGGCGTTGGGACGGGCCGCGCAAGGCGCACAGCTGGCTCCGCAGGAATTCACGCTGTTGTTCGATGCGCACATGGACGGGTTGGCGGTGGGGCAGCCATGGAAGCCGGTGCTGCACGTGATGCCACAGGTCGGCGGAGTACCAGTACAGGTGGGGCCCCCGTTGGACGGATCCGTGCAGACGGTACAGCTGTTGCCGCAGGAGGTGACGCTGGTGCTGTTGTTGGCCACGCAGGTGGTGCCGCACCGATGGAAACCGGTGTTGCAGCTTGGCACGCAGGCATTGGAGGCATTGCACAGGACCGAACCGTTGGTGGGCGCGGCGCAGGCCGTGCATCCGTTCATGGTGCAGCCAGAGGCGACCGTGTTGTTGGCCACGCACGCGTTGCCGCAAAGATGAAATCCGGTGTTACACGCACGGACGCACGTGCCGGCGGTGCTGCAGGTGACAGTGCCGTTCGTGGGCGCCGTGCAGACGGTACAGCTGTTGCCGCAGGAGGCGACGCTGGTGCTGCCGTTCACGACACAGGTGCTTCCGCAGTCGTGGTAGCCGGTGGTGCAGTTCACTCCGCAAACCAGCGGCGTTCCGTCGCAGGTGGCGGTCCCGTTGGTGGGGACCGCACAGGGGGTGCAGGCCGCCGTGGTGGCCGTGGTGCCACAGCTCAACGGGCTGGCGTTGAGCGCGCAAACGTTACCGCAGCGGTGATAGCCGGTGTTGCAGACGACGCTGCAGATCGACCCCGTGCAGACGGCCATACCATTTCCGCCAGCGGGCGCAGGGCAGGTCGCCGCCGACGTACAGGAGATACCCGCGCCCCCCGCGCCGCCCGTGCCCGCGCCGCCCGTGCCCGCGCCGCCCGTCGCCGCGCCACCCGTGGCAGTGCCGCCGGCTCCTCCGGTGCGCGTGCCGCCCGCGCCACCAGAAGGCGATCCTCCTGCTCCGCCCGTCGTGGTGGTGCCGCCCGTCCCGATCGCGCCGCCCGTCCCGATCGCGCCCGCAGTACCACCCGTTCCCGGGCTACCCCCAGTTTCCATCGCGCCACCCGTTCCAACCTGGCCGCCCGTTCCAACTTGACCGCCCGTTCCAACTTGACCGCCCGTTCCGACCTGGCCGCCGGTCCCGCGCATGTCCGCGGGCTTATCGGTTCCAGCGTCGGACTTGGGCGTGGCTCCATCACTGCCGCCGCAGCCGGCGACTGCGACCGCGCCCAACAACATAAAAGACAAACCAAGGCGGCGTGAGCTCAGTCCAAGCATGCGGATCCTCCGATAGGCGAGCGATAAGACCGGGAGAGATCGGCGCCACAAAATGTGACAAACCGATTCATACGGACCGCATTCGTACCACTGTTGGGGCCTGCGATGTCGAAAAAAGGGCCAGGAGGGCCGTTTTTTGCACGACGGAGACCGCCGTCACAGGTCAAGGGTCGCTTTCGGCCAAGCCAGATGGTCCTACGGCCGTGTCACGGCTTTCACGGTCCGGCCGAACTCGTTCGCCGCTGACGCCGGTGATGCTGGTGTGCCGGGCCTATCGGCGCTTCGGCACCGCATCGCCATTGCGGTCGTCATGATCGCCGGTGTTATGGCCAGCGCCGACGCCGTGGTTGTTTTTGCTCGCGCGCTGCTCCGCCCGAATTCGATCGGTGCGATCAAGAGGGCCCGAGAAATCACCCGGAATACGCACGATCTCCGCCAGGGCGGCGGCCAGTTCTTCGGCCTGGTCCATGGTGAGGTAAGCGTGGATGCGCCCCCGGGCGCGGCTGCCCATGTCAATCACGATGTCGGCGCCATCGTCGAGGCGAATGACGATGTCCGACGCCGCGTCATCCCGGCCGGAAACCGGAAGCGACAGGGTGTAGGCGGAGTCTGGGTCGTATTCGGACTCGTCGAGCATCAACGGATCGTTCGACAGGCCTGGCCGCGGTCTTGAGTTGACCTCTCGGCGCCTGGGCGACCGCCTCAGGGACGGCCGGCATGCGCTGTCCGGTATTCGCCAGACCGTGACCGCCCGCTGGCACGCCTTCGCTGGTATCGCGGCGGGATTCCAGGGGAATGCCGGCTGCACGCCCGGGCACCCTCCTTGCTGACTGGAACCCGAGCGGCCTGCCGTGCCGCTCACCCACACCTACACCGACCTGACACCCACTTCGGCAAGGAGATCGTGCGCGATGAAATCATTCACCTGGACCAGCTTGTTTTTAGTCTTGGCCGGCGGTTGCGGACAGCCGGGCCGCGAATCGGACCCACCGCCACCGCTACCCGTGATGGAAGAAGGCGCCCCCATCGTGGGGGGAACCACTGACACCGGCGATCCCAGCGTGGTCGCGCTCTATGGTCAACCGCCGGGTGCCCAGAGCAAGGGGGGCTTCCTGTGCACGGGTACCGTCATCGCCCCCACGGTGGTTCTTACCGCCGCCCACTGCGTGTCGCCGCTGGAGGTCGAGGCCGGCACCCAGTTCGTGGTGGTCTCCGGCCCCGAGCTGTTTCGGCGGGGCGCTCCGCAGCTGGCCGTCCGCAGCGTCAAGGCGAACCCGCGCTGGAATCCACGGAAGCTGGAGTCCGGGCACGATCAGGGAATCGTCATTCTCAGCCAGCCCACGTCCCTGCGGGCGTTGCCCTTCATCCGCCAGAGTCTTGCCAATTCGCTGCTGGGCAGGCCCTTGCGCATCGTGGGATATGGGTTGAACGACGGCGACGCGCAGACGGGCGCCGGCACCAAGCGCCAGGCCCTGACCACCCTGCGCTCCATCTCCATGAACCTCATTCGTGTGGGCGACAGCCGGCGCGGGACCTGCAACGGCGATTCGGGAGGACCCGCCTTCATGAGCATCGCGGGGGTGGAAACGCTGGTGGGGACCACCTCGTATGGAAATGAAGATTGCTCGGACGGCGGATACGACGCGCGGGTCGACACCGATCT
>JBDSME010000652.1:0-37606 GCA_039916065.1 Polyangia bacterium | reverse complement strand
GCGCGGCTGGAGTCAGCGCGCCGGACGCCGCAGCGATCTGTATTCAAGGGGAACCGGCGAGACCTGATCAATCTGGGAGCGATGCAACCCTCGGCGGATCTGCTGCCGGATCGGCTGATTCGCCGCTGTTTCGAGCACGTCATGCGCGTGCACGGGTCGCGGGCGCTCGGCTACGCGCCTGTGGAAGGTCTGGCCCGCCTGCGCCAGTTGATCGTCGCCGATCTGGCGCGGCAGGGCGTGCCTGCTCACGCCGACGATGTTTTCATCACCACCGGCAGTCAGCAGGGGTTGGACCTGCTGGCACGCGCCATGGTGGCGCCTGGCGACACCTTCCTGGTGGACGCTGCCACTTATGGGGGGGCCATCAACGCGTTCTCCCTGAGCGGGGCACGGCTGATTCCTGTTCCCTCGGACGCCGAAGGACCGGACATGGCTGCCCTCGATCGGCTTAGCCGGTCGGGAGCCAAGGGTTTCTATTTGATGCCCAACTGCAACAATCCCACGGGGACCGAGATATCGGTCGCACGCCGCAAGAGCCTGGTCGCCTGGTCGCAACGGGCCAACATCCCGCTCATCGAGGACGACTACGGCTCGGAGCTGTGGCTGGGCGAGCAGCCTCCCCCGCCTGCCCTGCGATCGTTGAATGGGGACGTGCTGTACCTGGGCACGTTCAGCAAGAAGCTGGTGCCCGCGCTGCGAATCGGCTTCATTGTTTGTCCGCGCGTCCTGCTGCCCACTCTGACGGCCATCAAGAAGGCAATCGATCTGGGCACTTCCCTGGTACTGCAGCACGTGCTGGCGGAGTTTCTGGAGCGCGGCTACCTGAGGGGGCACCTCAACCGAACGGTGCCCGAGTACCGCGCGCGCCGGGATGCCCTCGAAGAGTCCTTGCGTCGCCATTTACCCTCCGGGATGAAGTGGACTCATCCAGAGCGGGGATTGGTGCTGTGGCTCCCACTTCCGACCGGGCTGGACCCCGATTTGGTCTTCGAGGAAGCCGAGCGCCGTGGCGTGGTGGTGGGATCGAGCGCCATCTATCAAGTGGAACCCGGCCATGTGGGCGGGGTCCGGCTAGCGTTTTGCGCCGAGCCCGCGGAAAGACTGGCCCTGGGAGGGCGAAGACTGGGCGAGACGTTGCGCGCGCTATCCAAGCAACAACGCAGGCCCGCCGGTGACGGCGTCGAGCTGCAATCCGTTTAAGGAAAGGCGTCATGCAAAAATCTACGTTCGCGACCAAAGTCGGGTTGGCCACCATGCTGAAGGGGGGCGTCATCATGGACGTGATCGACGCCGAGCAGGCGAAGATTGCCGAGGATGCCGGGGCCGCGGCCGTGATGGCGCTGGAGCGGGTCCCCGCCCAGATTCGCCGGGAGGGTGGCGTGGCCCGCGCCAGCGACCCGGCGATGATTCAGGCGATCCAGCGCGCGGTCGACATCCCCGTGATGGCCAAATGCCGCATCGGCCACTTCATGGAGGCGCGCGTCCTGGAGGCGCTGGAGGTCGACTTTATAGACGAGAGCGAGGTGCTGACACCGGCCGATGAGGAGTTCCACATCGACAAGCAACCCTTCGAGGTGCCGTTCGTGTGCGGCTGCCGCGAGCTTGGCGAGGCGCTGCGCCGGATCGGCGAAGGAGCGGCGATGATCCGCACGAAGGGGGAGGCGGGGACGGGCGACATCGTCGAGGCGGTCAAGCACCTGCGGGCGGTGCGTTCGCAGATTCGAAAGCTGCAGACGCTGGCGCCCGAGGAGTTGATGGCGGAGGCGAAGCGCCTGGGCGCTCCGTACGAGCTGGTAACGCAGGTGGCGCGCCAAGGAAGCTTGCCGGTGCCGGCATTTGCCGCGGGGGGGATCGCTACGCCAGCCGACGCCGCCCTGTGCATGGCGCTGGGGGCCGAGGCGGTGTTCGTGGGAAGCGGCATCTTCCTGAGCAGCGACGCACCCCGTCGGGCGCGCGCAATCGTCGCCGCCACCACCTACTGGCAGGACGCCGCGAAACTCGCGGAAATCAGCACCGGTCTGGGTGCGGCCATGCCCGGGGTGGCGGTGCGCGCGACGGCCGAGACCGAGCGTTTCGCAGGCCGGGGATGGTGACGGTGAAGCAGGTGGGGCTCCTGGCACTACAGGGCGCCTACGCGGCGCACGTCCGCCCATTGTCGGCGCTTGGCCACCGCACGTTCGAGGTGCGAACGGCGGCTGACCTCGCCGCCGCCGACGGTCTGGTCCTACCCGGTGGCGAGAGCAGCGTGCACCTGGCCTTGCTGGCTCGGTACGCGTTGGAGACGCCGCTGCTGGCCTTCGCGGGCAGCGGCAAGCCCATCCTGGCCACCTGCGCCGGCCTGATCCTGGCGGCGGCGGCGGTGACGTCGCCTACCCAGCGCAGCCTGGGATTGCTGGACGTCGGCGTCGCGCGCAATGCCACCGGTCGCCAGCGACACAGCTTCGAGGCTGTCGCCGACGACGGCGCGCTGCCGTTGGTGTTCATTCGGGCTCCCGCCATCACGCGCGTCGGGGCGGCGGTTCAGGTGCTGGCGACCTTTCGCGGGCAGCCGGTGCTGGTTCGCCAGGGCTCCATCACGGGAGCGGCATTCCACCCGGAACTGACGCAGGATCTGGGGGTCCACCGTGCCGTCTTCGGCGAAGCGCGAGGGAGCGACTCTCGACTCACGGCTTGCTAACGTCGAAGCACGTCAGGCCGGGCCCGTGAACAGGGCGTCGACGTCCGCGCGCGAGGGCATGCTGGGCTGCGCGCCCACGCGGGTCACCGACACGGCGGCGGTGGCGGAGGCATAGCGGATCGCCTCTGTCTGATCGGCGCCGCGCGCCAGCGCGAAAGCCAGCCCCGCGTTGAAGGCGTCTCCCGCGGCGGTGGTGTCCACTGCCTCGACGGGGAAGGCCGGCTGCAGCTGCTCGGTGGTCTCGGTGACCAGCAGCGCCCCCTGCCGCCCCATCTTCACCAGCACCTTTCGCGCCCCGCGCGCGATGAGCTGGCGCGCCCGAGCCACGGCGTCCCCGCGGCGCAACGTCGCCTGCGGAGCGCCCCCCGTGAGAACACTCAACTCGCTCTCGTTGGGGGTCAGGTAGTCGGCGGACCGCAGCAGCACGTCCGCCACGGCGCGCGCGGGAGCGGGATCCAGAATCACCATCGCCCCGCCCTCGCGTGCGATGCGCGCGGCGGTCTGCACGGTGGGCAGCGGCACCTCGAGCTGCAACAGCACCACCGCGGCGTCGGCGATGGCGTGGTGGGCGGCGGTCAGGGCGGCCGGGTTGAACGATCCGTTGGCGCCGGGCACCACCACGATCTGGTTCTGGGCGGCGGCGTCGATAGCCACCATGGCCAGACCGGTGGGCGCGTCCTGCTGGACGCGGACGTGGGTGACGTCGACGGCCGCCCGCGACAGGCTCTGCCGCAACCACTCTCCGTAGGCGTCGCCGCCCACTTGCCCCACCATTCGCACCGGCATCTCGCCAGCGGCCAACCGGCCTGCGGCGAAGGCCTGGTTGGCTCCCTTGCCGCCCGGGAAAACCGCGAAATCGTGCCCAGTGACGGTCTCGCCTGGGCCGGGAAAGCGCCGCACGGCCACCACCAGATCCGCGTTCAGGCTGCCAACGACGGTGATTCCCTGTCCCATCGATGTGTGTCCAGCAGGTGGCGGCGGCCGAGGCCTAGGCGACCGGCGCGACGACCTCTTCGATCAACACCAGCAGATCGCCCCCCTCGACACTCTCGCCCGCCCCCGAAAGAATCTCGCGCACCAGGCCGTCAACCGGGGCCTTCACCACGGTCTCTAGCTTCATGGCCTCGGTCACCAGCAACTTCTGCCCCTTGGTGACTTTTTCCCCCACCTTGGTGACCAGATCGATCACCCGCCCCGGCATGGGGGCGCCCACCTCGCCCCGCCGGCCGGCGGTGGCCTTACGGCGCTTCGGTCCCGTCACCTTTGCCGCCTCGTCGAAGACGCGAATGGATCGCGGCTGTCCGTTCAATTCGAAGGTGACCTGACGCGCGCCGTCCGCCTCCACCTCACCGACCGCCAGCAGCTTCACGATCAGGGTCTTCCCCGGCTCGATGTCGATCCAGGCCTCCTCGCCCACCCGCAAGCCGTAGAAAAATGCCGGGGTCGGGAGCACGGACGTGTCGCCGTGCAAGGCCCGGTGCTCCATGTATTCACGCAGGACCTTGGGATAAAGGGCGTACGACACGACGTCGCGGCGGTGCACCGGTCCACCGGCCAGCACCTCCAGCTCGTGCGCGGCGCCCGTCCAGTCGAACGCGGGCAGCGTTGCCCCCGGCCTGCCCTCGATGGGCGCCGTCCCCTTCAACACGTGAGCCCGCAACGGTTCGGGAAATCCGCCGGGGGGCTGTCCCAGGCCGCCGCGCATATAGTCGATGACCGACCCGGGGAAGGTGAGCTCGGGCGCCTTGTCCAGCACGCTGCGTCCATCAAGACCCTGTTTCACCATCCAGATGGCCATGTCCCCCACCACCTTGGACGACGGCGTCACCTTGGGGATGTCGCCGAAGAGCTGGTTGACCTCGGCGTAGGCGCGCTTCACCGCTTCCCAGGACTGGGCGCCCAGGCCCAGCCCTTCGGCCTGGGCGCGCAGGTTGGAATACTGCCCGCCCGGGATCTCGTGGTGGTACACATCCGCCGCCGGCGCCTTTAGCCCCGACTCGAAGGGGGCGTACCACTCACGCACCGTGTCCCAGTACACGGACAGCCGCTCCATGGTGGCGGGATCAAGCCGCGGATCGCGGGGATCTCCCTCCATCGCGAACAGCAGCGACTCCATGGATGGCTGCGAGGTCATCCCCGACATCGAGCCCACCGCCACGTCGACGATGCTGACCCCGGCGTTGATGGCGGCAACGTACGAGGTGATGCCGTTGCCGGAGGTGTCGTGCATGTGCAGGTGAATCGGTACGTCCACCTCGTCGCGGATCGCCTTGATCAGCATGGTGGCGGCGCGCGGCTTGAGCAGCCCCGCCATGTCTTTCAGCGCCAGGATGTGGGTCCCGCGCCGGGTGACCTCCTTGGCCATCTTGACGTAGTACTTGAGGTCGTATTTGGTCCGCGCGGGATCGCTGACGTCACCGGTGTAGCAAATGGCGGTCTCCACGATCTTGCCCGTCTTCTGGGCCGCCTCGATCGCGACGTCCATGTTGGTGACATCGTTCAGCGCATCGAAGATCCGGAACACGTCGATGCCCCCGGCGGCAGCCTCCTCGATGAACCCACGTACCACGTCATCGGGGTAGTTGGTGTAGCCGACGGCGTTGGCGCCACGGACCAGCATCTGAAACAGCACATTGGGCACCTTGGTGCGCAGCACCTCCAGGCGATGCCAGGGGTCTTCGTGCAAAAATCGATAGGCGACGTCGAAGGTGGCGCCGCCCCACATCTCCAGCGAGAAAAGGCCGGCCCCCAGATGAGAGGTGGCGTGAGCGACGCGCGCCAGATCGAAGGTACGCAGGCGCGTGGCCAGCAACGACTGGTGGGCATCGCGCCAGGTGGTGTCCATGACCCGGACCCGCGGATCGGAGCGCAACCAGCGCACCACCCCCTCGGGGCCCTCTTCGTCCAGGATCTGCTTGGTCCCGCGGGGGGGCGGCCCCGCCGGCACTACGGGGATGATCGGCTCCTTGGACAGCGCCCCCGTGCTGGGCTTCGGTTTGCCGCGCACCGTGGGATGGCCGTTCACCACCATGCTGCCGATGTAGCGCAGAATGCGCGTGGCGCGATCGCTGCGCGGCTTGTAGCGCACCAGCTCGGGTGTCTCGTCCACGAAGGTGGTGTGGACCTCGCCGGCGGAGAAAGTGGGATGATCGAGGACGTTCTCCAGGAAGGCTATGTTGGTCTTCACGCCACGGATGCGGAACTCGCGCAACGCCCGCGCTAGCTTCCGGCGGGTGTACTGCCAGTCCAGACCGGACGCCGTGACCTTGGCCAGCAGCGAATCGTAGTAGGGGGAGACCCGCGCCCCCACGTAGCCAGAGCCGTCATCCAGCCGGATACCCATACCCACGGCGGGACGGTAGACGTTGATCTTTCCGGTATCGGGCAAAAAATCGTTCTGCGGGTCCTCGGCGGTGATGCGCGCCTGAATGGCGAAGCCGCGCTGCTGGATGGCCGCCTGGTCGGCGATGCCGATCTCGGGGTCGGACAGGCGGTGCCCCTCGGCGATGCGAATCTGAGCCTGCACCAGATCGCGCCCCGTGATCACCTCGGTGACGGTGTGCTCGACCTGGATGCGCGGGTTGACCTCGATGAAGTAGTGCCCGCCGTCGGCTCCCACCAGGAATTCCACCGTGCCCGCGTTGGTGTAGTTCGCCTGGCGCGCCACCTTCAGGGCGTCGGCGGCCACGCGCTCGCGCAGCGCCAGCGGCAACGACCAGGCCGGCGCGTATTCCACCACTTTCTGATGGCGGCGTTGCACCGAGCAGTCGCGCTCGAACAGATGCACCAGGGTGCCGTGCTCGTCACCAAGGATCTGCACCTCGATGTGCTTGGGGCGGACCACCAATTTTTCGATGAACACCGAATCGTCACCGAAGGCCTTGCGGGCCTCGGATTGCGCGCGCGCCAAGGATTCTTCCAGCTCGTCGGCCGCGCGCACCACGCGCATACCGCGGCCACCGCCGCCCCCCGCCGCCTTGACGAACACCGGGTAGCCGACCTGTTCGGCGAAGGCCCGCGCCTCCTCCACGCGTCGGATGGCGTGGGCAGTGCCGGGAACCACGGGCACGCCGGCCGCCTGGGCAATCTTGCGGGCCGCAATCTTGTCGCCGAGCGCGTCGATGGCTTCCGGTGACGGCCCGATGAACTTGATCCCGGCGTCGCGACACTTGCGGGCGAACGAGGCGCGCTCAGACAGCAGGCCGTAACCAGGGTGAATGGCGTCGACGGCGTGACGCTTGGCCAAGGCCACGATCTCGTCCTCCGCCAGGTAGGCGGCCACCGGATCCAACCCCCGCCCCACCAGATAGGCCTCGTCCGCCTTGTAGCGGTGCAAATGTACGCGATCTTCTTCAGAGAAGATGGCAACTGTTCGAATGCCGAGCTCGGTGCAAGCCCGAAAAACGCGGACGGCGATCTCGCCCCGATTGGCGCAGAGCACACGGCGAAAGGGAGGCTGAGGCTGGCTCATAGGCGGCTGATCTGGGCCGACGGAGCAACACATGTCAATGGAAATGAACGGAAGGCGCTCTGCAGGAGTTCAGCCGGCGCGGAACTGAAAATCGCGCTCGCGGACCACCAGCGGCTCGTGGTCATCGACCAGAAACGCGCGGCCTTCGCCCACCATCCCGTTGTAGGTCAGCAGGTACCAGACGTCGATTCCCCAGCGGGCGTGGCCGCTCTCGCACGGAGGCGACCATTCGGCTGCCTCCAGCTCGCCCAGGCCGGACGGACGAAAAGTCACACGGCTCTTGATCTCCTGGAACGACGACGAGCCCCGGACGATATCCACGGCGCGCTCGCCCTTGGCGGCGTCAATTTCGCGGCGCCACTCGCTCACCAGGCGCAACCGCGCCGGTGGGCTGCCCACCTGCAGCTCAGCCTCGTAGGATTCATCGGCGGGCAGGCCTGTAAAATCCCCCACGTCGAACTCGGGGAACAAATCGTCCTTGGCGATGGCGGCCCTTCGCTGCTCGATCAGCGCCTCCCCCTGACGGTGCCCCTCCTCGGTGTAGTACGCGGCCAGCCTCAACACGGCATGCTGGGAAGGGATTCGATGGTCCCAGTCGAGGATCCAGATACCACCGGCATATTCCGCGTTGCCAAACGGCACCAGGGGGGGCAATTCCGCCGCCATGCGACCAGCATCGCCGGGCGCGGTCCAAAGCTGTTGTTGCGCCAGGCGCGGGTGAATGATCAGCCGTTCCCGCAAGCGATCTCTGAGGTCCAGACCCATCGTGCCGCAGTGATTCTAGCAGCTTGAGACGACAAACCGGCAAGCGGCGTCGGCCGATCGCGCGGTTTCCCGCCCCCCGCCCCCGTCCGGATGGCGACAAACAGGTCCGGACGACTTAAGTGTCTTCCCAAATGGGGCGGACAACACCGTGTCTCTCCGATCGGGCGGCGGTAGATTGCCGGGCATGGCTGATACGCACCGGCTGTTTTCTCATCGCCTCGATTGGCTGCCTGGTGAAAATGCGCTGGCCACCGCCGAGGCCCACCGGCGCGCGCGTGGCGAAACGGTGCTGGACCTGACCGAATCCAACCCCACCCTGGCGGACATCCACATCCACATCCACATCGACGTCGACATCGGCGGCGACGGCGGCATCACAGGCGATCCCACCGCGGTCCCCGAGGCCTTTCGGCAGCCGTACTGGCCCGATCCCCGCGGGCTGCGATCCGCACGGCGCGCAGTGGCGGAAAACTACCGGAGAGGCCTGCCAGATCTGGATGATCTGGATGATCTGGAAGACCGCCTGCTCCTCACCACCAGCTCCAGCGAGTCGTATTCGTTCCTGTGGAAGCTGCTGTGCGATCCGGGCGACACGATCCTGGTCCCTGAGCCGAGCTACCCGCTCTTCGACTACCTGGCCCGGCTGGAGGGGGTGGTCACCCGCCCCTATCGCCTGGAACACGACGGGACGCGCACCGGGGACTGGCACCTCGGCGCCCACAGCCTGGACCAGGCGCTGGCGAATGCTCCGTCCCGCGTCGCCGCGCTGGTGGTGGTCAGCCCCAACAATCCCACCGGTACCCTGCTGGACCAGGAGACGTTGGCGCTGCTGGACGTGCGCGCCGCCGCGCGCCCCTTCGCGCTGGTCGCCGATGAGGTGTTCGCCCCCTACGCAATCCGACCGGGTGGTATGGCGGTGTCCTTCCTGGCGGGGCGTGACACCGCCGCGCTTACTTTCAGCCTCGGCGGTCTGTCGAAGAGCTGCGGCCTCCCCCAGATGAAGCTGGGTTGGATTGCAGTGGGCGGCCCGGTTGACGCGCGGCGAGCGGCGCTGCAGCGGCTCGAGCTGATTGGGGACACCTACCTGTCCGTTGCCACGCCGGTCCAGTTGGCGCTTCCTGAGTTGCTGCGCGCCGGGGCGGCCCGTCGCGATTGCATCGCCGCCCGCCTGGCGGAGAACCGTCGTTTTCTGGAAAAGCTGCTGGATGGGTCTTCGCCGTTGTCTCTCCTGTCATCGCAGGGGGGCTGGTCTGCGATCCTGCGTCTGCCGGCCATCAAGACCGACGAGGAATGGGCACTCAGCTTCCTCACGGAGGACGGGGTTCTGGTTCACCCGGGCTATTTTTTCGACCTGCGTGCCTTCACCACCGTTGTGCTGAGCTTGTTGCCGCGTCCGGATATCTTCCGCGAGGCAACGGAACGACTGGCAGCAAGCGTGGTGCGCCACCTTCGTTGACGGGGGCGTCGGCAGTAACGCTCGATCGTTGCGTCCCCAGCAGACGCGGCCTACCCTTGAGAGCTTACGGAAACGGGCCTCGGACCTCGGGCCGGACGATTGATAAGGGCCCGCTATTATTTCGCAAATTTGCGCCATGCCGCTCGCAAGGCCGGCCCTCACTCAGTCCCTCCACTCCCTCTCCCGCAAGCGGCGCAAGCGGGAGAGGGTTCATCGGACCGACGCGTGATTTTTTTCGCAATTCCTCCGGTTTTGGCGGTCGCTGCGGTCTTTTCCGTGATGGTCGCTCCGCCCACCGCGCCCGACGCAGGGTGCCCCTCCGCGCGTCAAGTGGCCGAGGCAATGGAGGTGCGCTTCCCCACCTTGCTGACGAACCCCGCCCTGACGCCGAGCGACTCGGTCCAGAGCGGCGCTGCGTCCCGCGGCGATGTGCTTCGGTCGGTGCTCGACGTGGCGGCGGATGGAACGGTGATCCGTTTTTCATTGGTGGACGCGCGCGGCGACACGCAGCTTCGTCGCACCTTGCCCGCCCCCGCGCGCAGCAAGCTGGCGACGGAGTGCCTGGCCCTGGCCGACACCGTGGCGGCGATTGTGGAACGCTACCTGGCCACCATCACGTACGACGCCTCGGACGATCCCCCGGCGTCGTCGCAGGAGCCAGCGGTCGCCGAGAGCGTCCGCTCACCGCCGCCCCCTGGGCCGCCGGTTGATTCCACGATGACGCAACGCCGGCGCGCCATCTCGGTGAGCGCCGGTCTGTCCTGGCGAACCACCACCGGTGGAGGGCCGCAGCAGGATGGACTGGAGGTTCGGGTCGGCGGGCAGGTCGAGCTGACCCGCGGCTTTCCGCGCCTGGCTATCCTGGTAAACGTGGGAGCGGCGCCAGGCATCACCACCGACCTTCCTGGCGGCGTTGCTCACGATATTGCGCCTTCTTCTCGAGACGCCACGCGTTCGGCGACGCTGCGCCGCTTTCCACTTCGGGTGGGGGCCCTGGTGGCGCTGCCGGCGGGACCGGGGTTCGTGGAGCCGGTCATTCAAACGGGCGCCGACGTGATCCTGTTGTCCTCGACCGCCGGCGATCGGGCGCCGGCCGCGTCCATCGTTCGATTTGGCCCGGTGGTGGAAGCGGGGATCGGATATCGTTTGCGGCTCGCCGGGGTGTTCTTCTTGCGCCCAGGAATACGAATTGGCGTGGCGAAGCGTTACGACACGGGCATTCGAGGTGACCCCAGCTCATTGCCCCTGGCCACTCCGCGGGCGTACGCGTCATTCGGCCTCGACACCGCGGTGGTTTTTCAATGAAAAGGTCCCGTCCTTCACACATATAACTGGAAGCCATCGGGGTCCTTATCCATTGCACACACCTGGCCTAAGCCGAACGTCCGCCCCCACGCGCACCGCCGATGCCGAACTGGTCGCGCGTTGTTGTGCCGGCGATCGCTCCGCCTGGCGTTCCCTGTACGAACGGCATGCCGCGCTGGTGTATCGATTTCTCTCGGGGCTGGGCATCCGCGATCCGGAGAGGGAAGATGTCTGCCAGGACGTGTTCCTGGCCGTTTATCGCAGCCTGCCCGGCTTCCGCGGCGAGTCGCAGCTATCGACCTGGATCTACCGGATCACCGCGCGGACCACGGGCAAGCTGATTCAGAAGCGACGCCTCCGCAATGCGCTCGCCACGGTCATGCTCAGGGATCCCACGCCGCCGCCGACCGATCCGTCCCATGAGACCACCCGCACCCTGATGCTCGACCGGATGCTCGATCGCCTTCATCCCAAGAAGCGCCTGGTGCTGGTGCTTTACGAACTGGAAGGCGTGTCGGTCGAGGAGATCGCGCGTATAGCCGATTGTCCAACCAACACAGTCTGGTCGCGGCTTCACCACGCCCGGCTGGACCTGACGAAGATGGCGGAGCGTGAGGTCAAGCGTCGCGGCGGCTCGACCTCACGCAACTCGAGGGGATTTCGGGAAGTTCGGGAAGTTCGGGAAGTTCGGGAAGTACGGGCGGCCTCGTCCGCGGCGCCAGCGCAGCCCGAACCTGGCGATGGGGCGGGGACATGAGAAAATTGCCGGGGATCGGGAAGAACCGCTGGCTGGGAAATCCCGGCACGCCGGCTGAGGTGGAGCTGCGCCAGGCGCTGGATCAGGGGGCGAAGCGTGCAGCCGACGAGGTCGCCTTGCGCCGGGTCTGGGGGCGCTTGTCCGAAATCCCGAATCTGGTTCCGTCCTCCGAACGCGAAGGTGCAAGCGACCGGCACCAAGCTCATGGCAATTCGCACGACAAATTTTTCGACGAGCGCCGCGTCCGGCGTGGACGGTGGGCGTGGGTGGTCGCGGCCTCCCTGGCCGGTGCGACGGCGACGTTGACGTTCATGCTGATGGTCGGGACCACGTCCGAATTTCGTGTGGAGCGGGGCCCCGTCCCCGTCCACGCGACATCTTCCGCGCCTGGTGCGGCCGCGGCCACCGCCGCTCAGGGTTCCACCCTGGTCGCGCCCGCCACGGTTCGCACGGGTCTTGGTGAGACCTTGCATCTCACCCTGCGCGGCGGCACCAAAGTCACGGTGACCTCCGAGTCCGCGCTGGTGCTGGATGAGGACGATCGGCCTGCCGTCTCATCTGGCGAGGTGCAGTTTCAGGTGCCCCATCAGCCGGCTGGACAAACGTTCGCGGTGATTGCCGGAAGCTATCGCGTGGTGGTGGTGGGCACCCGCTTCCGGGTGCGCCTCAACCAGGCCGAGGCCGCCGTCGACGTGGAGGAAGGCGTGGTGGAGATATGGACTGATCACCGCCTCGCGCGCGTGCAGGCGGGTGAATCGTGGGTCAGCCAGCCCGGCCCGCCGACGCCGCGCCCACGGGACGGGAACACCACCGCCACCGTCGAGCCAACCCCAGCCCCTGGACCGGCCAGGAGGAGCGCGCTGGCCCTCACCCGATCTGGCAATTCATCGTCGCGTCGGGGTTCAGGGGCGCGAGCCGCCGGGGCGGCTCGTGACGCGCGTGAGGTCCTGGCGCTGTCCAGCCCCGGTGAGGTCGCGGGCTCCGCCGGTTTCTCCTCCGCGTCGTCCGCCGGCAAAGAATTCCCTGCCGCGCCGGTGCCGGCGAACGACGCTGCCGCACCGCGGATGACGGTGGTAGTGCCGGCGGTTGATCTACCGCCAGCGATCGCGCCGCCGCCACCAGCCGCCGCCCCGGTGAACACCACGCCGCTGGCCGTGCAGGCACGCTCCGCCCGCGCCGCCGGCGATTCGCGCCGCGCTCTGGGCCTCTATCGCGCCCTGGCCGAGCAGGGCGGCGCGGCTGGCGAGAACGCTGAATACGAGATCGCGCGCCTGTTGCGGGATAACCTGCATCAGCCGCGCGAGGCGGTATCCGCCTGGCGACTCTATCGCGCGCAACATCCGCGGGGCCTGCTGCGGGTTGAAACCGATATTTCGGTGATCGAGACGCTGGTGGCCCTGGGTGACAAGACTGCGGCGGTCGCGGAAGCCACCGATTTTATGCGCCGGTACCCGGACAGCGAGCGTTGCGCCGAGGTTGCCCGTCTGGCCGGGGACCTGCTGCGCGAGCGAGGTGCTTGCGAGGATGCGGTGGTGGCTTACGACGTGGCATTGGGCAGGAGTCACGTTCGTCGAGAAGTCTCCGACAGCTCGTCTTACTATCGGGCCGTTTGCCTGTTGCGCGCCGATCGAGGCGCCGGAGTGGCGGCCCTGCAGTCATATCTGACGGCCTTTCCCGCTGGCGGCTTTCGCGGCGAGGCCCAGCGGTTGATCAGCGGCGCCGACGGGAGCCAACACTCACCGGGCGTGCGGTAGCCAGCGGTGCCGCGCGCCATGATGATGGCAATGAGGCGATGCGCCGTCCCGCCATAGTCCCGGCCTGGCTCTTCGCTCTGCTCGTCGTGGCAAGCATCGATTGCACAGAGAAGTTGTGGCTCCCCGCGGCGGGCGGTGTGGATGCCGGCGCGATCGCGGATGCCAACACCTCCGGATCCGGTGGTTCGGACATCGGCCGCGACGCCTCGTCAGGGCAAGGGCAAGGGCAAGGGGGGGGAGGGGGAGGAGGGGGAAGCACCGGCGGAACGACCGGCGGCGGCGGTCGAACAGGACAGCACGGCTGCCAGACCTTGGTGAAGCTCCCGCTGCAGAAGACGCGCATGGTGTTTTCGGTGGGCAAGAACAGCTCCATGACCAGGCCGTTCGGCAACAACGGCGCGACCCGGTTGAGCGCTGTTCAGCGAGCGTTGGAGTTGGCGATCGCGGACAATTTCAACGCCGTGAACTTCGGCTACCAGGATTTTCCCGGCACCCGTCCCTGCGGCGCCGGCCTGGGCTGCTGCTCAGGCGCCTTCATACCGCCAGATTCGACCACCGGGGGTGCCATCCAGGGACAGCTTCGGTGCGAGCAGCCTTCTTTCATGAAAGGCTGCGCCACGCCGAGTGACTCCCGGCCCATAGGTGCCGCGCTACACGCCGCGCTTTCCCTGTTCGCCGCCAGCGACCGGGCCGACCACCAGCTCGTCCTGTTCGTCGACGGCGATCCTAGTTGCTCCAGCTCCGACCCAACTCAAATGTGCGAGGCGGCGAAGGTGGCCCGTGCCGAGCTTCGAAACATCGGGGTGGTCACCACCTTCGTGGTCGGCCTGGGACAGGAGGCCGCGACATCGAGCTGCCTGGCCGACCTGGCGCTGGAAGGGGATCAGCTCCTGCGTCTCGCGAACGATCCACCGCAGCTCAACGAAGTCGTCCGCGACATCGTGAACACGGCGGCGATCCCTTCGTGTGTAATCAATCTAATGCCCACCGTGGATCCATCGACCATCCGGCTCTTCCTGAACGAGCACGAAGAGATGCGGGGCGGGCCCGACGGTTGGGAGGTCGTCCCTGGACCGGTGCTGAAGATCCGGGTGAATGGCAATGCGTGCCGCGTTCTACAGCGCACGCCCGAACCGCAGGTCCAGGTCCTGGCCTGCCTTTTTTAGGCGCGGACAGCCGACCGCCGGCTTGAGCGCACTGCAGCATCTTCGTGTGGCCAACCTCCCTGGCGCGATTCTTTTTGAAGTGGGGCGGGGGGGCGGCTCACCAATCAGGCGGCTCTCACATCTACCCGCGGAGGACACCCCATGACCCGGTCAAAACCCCTGAAAGTTTCTTCATTGTTGCTGGCGCTCTGTGGCGCCACAGCGCTGTTGGCCGTAGGCCTGCAAGGCTGCGGCGGCAACGAAGACGACGCCGCTAGTCCCGACGCCGGAGGCGCCACCACCGGCGGCCACTCTGGAACCGGCGGCTTCCATTCCTCGACAGGCGGAGCGTTTGGAACTGCCACCGGTGGTAGTTTCGGCACTGCCAGCGGTGGTGCCCCTGGTACCAGCGGCGACACCGGCACCGGCGGCGCTGTGGTTACCGGCACCGGCGGTTCCATGATCGGCGGAACGGGTGGATCGGCGGAGGGTGGTCGCCCCGGCGGCATGGGTGGTCGCCCCGGCGGCATGGGTGGTCGCTCCGGCGGCACGGGCGGTCGCCCGGGCGGCATGGCTGGTCGCCCCGGCGGCATGGCTGGTCGCCCCGGCGGCATGGGCGGTCGATCCGGTGGCATGGGCGGTCGATCCGGTGGCATGGGTGGTCGATCCGGTGGCATGGGCGGTCGATCCGGCGGCATGGGCGCCGGGGGCTCTGCAGCAGGACCCTGCCCCGTGAACGTCATGAACGGTGGCACCTGCACCTCGGGCACCGCGCCTTGCAGACGTTTCAACATGACTTGCACGTGCGGAGCCAGCGGCATGTGGACCTGCGCCATGCCCTAGGACCGGCCGAGTGAAACTCGGACGGGCTGCTAGCAATCGTCCAGCCGAGAATCCGCTCGTCACGATCGCCGAAAGCCGGTGCCCCTCGGGGTTCCGGCTTTTTGCGTTCAGTGCGTCGCCTACAGCCGGCGACGGCATCACTGGTCAGGGCTTGAAGTGATCCAGGACGGTGTCGCCGCGCAAGTGCTCCACCACACTTTCCTCGAGCAACTCCTCCATGGTCTGACCACCGTAGCGGGCGGCGATGCGATCGTCGTACTCGTCGGCGATGATGGCGACGTCACGAACGGTGGCGGTCAGCTCCTCGGCGGTCATGGTGGGACCACCAAGCAACGTGTGGGAGAAAATGACCACCTCGCCCACGGGAACGTAGGCGAAGGCTCCGAAGCGGAGCAGCGCATTCATCTCCAGCAACTGCATGGCCAGCGGCATCTCCATGGATACACCCTTGACCAGCTGGGCCACGCACCTCACCACGGCCCGGTCGGAATTCCAGGGCAAGACGCTGATCATCACCAGGGACGAGCCCTGCTTGACCACGTACAGGCCGTCGTCGATTTTACGAAACGCGGAGCTCTTCTTCAGCGCGTTCTCGATGGTCTGGCAGCTGGATTTGGCGGCACCGTTCATGAGCATTCGGTACCACGAATTCGCTCCCGGTACGAGGTGCTTGTCTGCCTGCGCTGGTCACGGCCGTGAGTGGCCCTGCTACAGTCCCTGTCACATGCGGGCGTGCGGGCGCTGCGGCCATCACAACGCAGATCACCTGAAATACTGCTTCAGTTGCGGCCGGCGCCTGGGGGACGCGCCCGGAGGACGCGGGGATGCTGGGCGCGAGGATCCTGGCCAGCCGCAGGGGGCTCGGTCCGCCGAGGTGGGCCTGGGCCGGGGCCATGACGCTAACGACGGCGGCGACCGGCCATCCGCAGACCGGACGGGGGAGACGGCCCTGGCAAGGACGGTGGCGGTCAAGCGTCGCGTTCGCGACGGCGCCTCCCCCGATCGGTCAGCCGGCGGTGAGCCTACTCCCTCCGATCGCTTCGGCCCGCCGCGCCACGCCTGGGAGTCCGTGCGGTACGTTTTCACCTACGCCCGGGGGCGCCTGGACGCCGAGACGCGGAGGCGTCAGTTGATGAGCGAGCGCGACGGCGCCCAGCGCCTGGTGGAAAGTGTGCTGTTTGGGCTGGGACAGATCGTCCTCACCGAGGGGGATACGCCGACGGAGCTGGCGGAGCTGACCGAACACATCGCGCAAGCGCGGCAGCGGCGAGAGGCCGCGATCAGCGACGCCAGGGCGGCGGAGAATCTGCAGGCCTCGCAGGACCTGCGCCTCGGTCTGGAACAGTCGCGCGCCGAGACCGAGTGGAAGGCCTGCGAGCACGGCGCACTGGAGCTGGACCGATCCCTGCGCAACCTCGAGGACCAGCGGCGCGAGGTCGACAACGAGCTCCATCACGGAAGCGCACCAAACACACAGCGGGACAGCGTCGGCGCCGCCGGCGGCACCACGGGGGCCACCGCCCGGGCCGCGGTGCTGGGGGAGCAGCGCACGCTCATAGACGAGCGATATCAATCTTTGCGCGAACGCGCGGCGGCCCTGCGCGCATCCACCACGGCCGCGCAGTCCAAATTCGACCACGCCACCGCATCCCGCCGCCAGGCCGCTCTGGAGATGGCAGCCTGTCTATCTGCCCACGCGCGAGACCGGGCCGAGGCCGAGCAAACCACCCGCGAGCTCACGGTCGAGCTCGGCCGCACCGCCCACCGCATGGGGCTACCCCGCCCTTCGCTGGTGCCCGGGTACGCGCAGGTCGCACGCCTGGCAAACACCATCGAGGAACGCGACCGTGAGCTGACCAGCTTGCAACGCGCGGCCGGCAGCTATGACCGCCGAAAGTTGGCCATCGGTCTTGCAGTGGTGGCCATCACGCTGGGCTTGCTGGCCATCGTGGCCACCACCACCTGGCTTGTCCTGCATTGATCGACCCGGCGCTGCCTCCCCGATCCCATCAGTAGTCCGGCCCGGAGGCCGCGTACTGCGCGTTCACTTTCATTGGCATCTGATAGGGCACCGCCGCGTACAGGTGGCGATAGCGCGCAAAGATCGCCACCACCCGCTTGGCGTACTCGCGTGTCTGCGTGAAGGCAATCAGCTCGACAAACTCATCCATGCTCTGGCGGCCGTGGTGATCGCACCACTTGGCCATGGCCTTTGGTCCCGCGTTGAAGGCGCCCGCGATGATGGGGATCTGTCCGGCGAACTTCTTGGACAGGGCCCCGATGTAGGCCGCCCCCAGGCGGATGTTCACCTCCGGGTCGAAGAGCTGGTCAGGAAAGAAGTCCATGTTCTCCGACGCGGCGACACGGGCGCTGGTGGGCGGGATCATCTGCAAGAGCCCGCGCGCATCGGCGCTGCTCACGTCCCACGGTGAGAATCCCGACTCCTTCCGCATGATGGCGTAGAGCAACAGGTCCGGGTTACCGGCCGGTGGACCGTAACGGTCCACCAGCTCGCGGTAGGCCTTGGGGTAGGCGGCCTGCCACCACAGACGAACGCCCGGATCGGCTTCCGGGGCCGCCGCCAGAGCGCCGCCATTGCGGCCCTCGCCGATCTCGTAGGCGCGGCGGAAGGCCTTCCACGCGGGGTAACGATCCAGAAGGAGGCGCGTGCCACGCGGCTCGCCCCAACGCTGCAAGAACGCCTTCTCGTCGCGCTGCAACTCCCACCCTGCCTCCACGTCCAGGCCCGCCGCCGCCAGGTCTCGGGCGCGGCGCAGAGTGGGATCCGACGCCAGCTTCTGCTCCTCCCTGGCGGTGAGTGGCGGCGCAAGACGGGTGCCGGTGGCGCTGCCGCCCGCGACACCGCCGCCCGCGCCGCCCGCGCTTGCACCACCTCTGATCGTCAACTCTGGCACCGCCTTTTCATTCAGCTCCGCCAGCCGCGCCCGCGCCGCCACGCCGTAAAATGAAAACGGCCACCGCCTGTTCACGTCGCGGTACCCCACCTTCGCCTGGTCCAGCCGTTGCGCCTTGGCGTCGATACGGGCCTTCCAGTACGCCACGCGAGAAGCGCGCTCCTCGGCGGTCATCCCGGTCAGCGGCATCCGGGCGTAGCGGTCCAGTTCCGTGGCGGCGGCTGGCAACTGGCCCACCAAGAAATGCGCGAAGGCCAGACACCAGGCCGCGTCGTCAGCAAACGCGCTCTTGCCGAAATGATCCAGCGTGCCCTGCAACCCCGGCAGGCTCTCGCGATAGCGGCCGCGGTTGTAGTCCAGCCACCCCGACAGAAATTGCGCCTCCGCTGCGTATCTCGACTGAGGGAAACGCGCCACCACCTGTTTGTAACCGGCGATGGCCTCGTCATCGTGGTCGATCCGGGACAGAGCACGGGTGCCGTGAAACAACGCCGAGGCCGCCTTGTCGCCCGACAGGGAGGGGGCGACCTTCAGCAGGAGCTCCGCTGCTTTGCCGTAGTCGCGACGCATCTGAAACTTCGTCATCCCGATCTGGAAATCCCGTTCGGCAGACAGGTCAGGGGGGAGGTCCGGGGGGAGGCGGGCCAGCTCGTCCAGCGCTTCCGCCCAGTGGTGATCACGGCTGAGTGTCTCGGCGCGGCGCAGGTGATCGGTTGCCCCCGCCGCCGCCGCCGCCCGCGCCGCTTCCTTGTTTGCCAGATCTCCGTCGGACGAGGCGGCTGGAGAGACAGCCGGTTCCTTGAGATGCTGGCGCGCCTCGGTGGACAGCGGGTGAGCGGGAAGGTCGCGATAGAGCGCCAGGAAGAGCCGCGCGGCGTCCGGCCTGTGGCGCTCCTCGGCATCCAGCGCCACGCGAAACCGCGCCACCGCCGGGTCCACGCCCTGCGGTGTCCGCGCGGGGAGATGTGCCAGCAGGCGGCGGTAATGCTCGGCGGCGGCGGCATGCGCCCCGGAGGCCCACTGACAATCGGCGGCGCGGAAGGGGGCGACGTCAGCGAAGCGGCTGCTCCTGGCGCGGGACAGCTTGTCGAAATCAGCGGCCGCCGCCGCCAGCGCACCGCTATAAAACGCGCTCTCGGCGTGCAGGTACAAGGCCCAACCACCGTCGCTGGTCACATCCTTGCCGACCACGCCGCGCAAGATCTTCTCGGCGTCTCCGTAGGCGCCTGCGCGAAAGGCGGTCACGCCGCGCGCGAAGGCACTTCCCGCAGGAGAGGCAGCGCCGGGGGGCTTGGCGCTGACCACCCGCGCGTTCACGACGGCGGGGAACAGCACGGCGATAGCAGCGGCGAATCGCAGGCAGCGGCGGGCACACACCGTCGGCGCCGGCGGGGGCGAAGTCATCACAGCCGTTTTACCACCGCCAGGCGGACAAGCGGCACTTCGCCCCGGTCGTTCGGGCAACGAGCTGCGGGATGCTCCGTGCTTACTCGTGCGATGGTTCGCTTCTTGCTCACATCCCCACCATGACCCGATCGCGCTGTCGTCACGCCCGATTCGCGACCTGGATGTCAGGGTTTCTGGTCGTCGCCGCGTTGCTGGCCGTCCGCCCCGCGGGTGCGGCCGATGCCGTCGCGCGGGCGCAGGACGATCTGGACGCGCGCCACCGCATCGGCCTTCAGCTCGGCGGCTCGTCCTTCGTGCAGATCGTCTACCGGCTGAGAATGTTCAGCCACGTCTACCTCGACCTGGGAGCGGGCGGCGCTCCCCACGCGCTGTTGAACGCCAGCGCGGGGATCGTCGTCGCGCGCTCGACAGGAACACGGTTTTATCCCTACGCGGCCGGCGGCGCCGGCTTCGGCTTGAGCGGGGGCGCGACCAGCAATGCCGACGGAGAGTCCTGCTACTCCGCGACCTCGAAATGTCCGTGGGAGTCGAACAGCCTCTCCTACTGGTACGCGCGCGGCGGCGTCGCGATGATGCTCGACCCGCGTCGTCGCGTCTCGCTGGCGCTGGACGTCGGGACCTGGGTGGGCACGAAGTGGCACGCGAGCGACGCCGGAATGGGCAACCGGACATCTTCATCCGCGAAGATCATCTGGCCGATGGCCGGCCTGGCCGGCTTCTTCTCGTTCTGACCAGACATTCGGGCGGCGAGCAGCGGCGCGGCCGCATCGCAGGCCGCGCCCAAACGTGACGGTTGGGTACCCCCTCAGAGAATCACCTCGAGTTTGCAGTCGTGCGAGCAACCATCGCCACCCACGGTGGCGCCGTCCTCGCATTCCTCTCCCGCGTCTGATTGCAAGATGCCGTCGCCACAGCGCGGGCCTGGCAGACAGGTGGGCAAGCAGCCGTTGTAAGCGCCCACGTTCATGGGTTTGCCCAGGTCACATTTCTCTCCGAAAAGGCCGTCGACCTTTCCATCACCACAGAACCCGCTGAGCACGCAGCCAGGAGCACATCCCGGCGTCCCGCGGTTTCCGTAGAGAGTCAGATTCACCCCGTCGTCGCACTGTTCGTCGGATGTCTGCACCGTGGCGTCTCCGCACGACGGCCCGTTTTCACAGGTTGCGGTACAGCCGTTGTATCCGCCCGTGTTCTTGTCTTGGCCCAGGTCACATCGCTCGGGTGCCACCACCACGCCGTCGCCGCACACGGAGCCACAGTGGCTGGTCTGGGGAGCGAACCCGGTGAGTGTCAGCTTGAAATTGGAATCGACCGTGTGACGTTCCGCGTGGAACAAGGCGATCTCGTAGAGCCCGCCCACCGTGAGACCGAGCGCCACGGCGTTCAGATCGACATCGAGCGTCCGCATGACCGGCGAGTGCAAACCGCCGACGTCCAGCGCCAGTCGCCGGTTGATGAAGATCCATACGTCGTCATCGCCGCTGAAGGTCAGGGATTCCCCGCCGCGATACTGAAAGAAGTACCGGACCTCCGTGGTAAAGCCGAAGTTATGCGGCAATCCATCGTTAGCGGCCGGATCGGCGGTGGCGTTATTCTCCTTCGCGGGGGCCGCGGTCCAGCCCTTCTTGTCGATGGGAAAAAAGCCCACCCTCGCGGAATCGAACACGTACGATCCGTCGGCCAAGCGCGGTAACAACAGCGCCCCGGGTATCGCGATGTTGACGCCGGTGACGTCGCGATACCACTGGTCGAAATTCGCTTGCGTGGTCAGTTCCTGCCCCTTGGGGCATATCGTGGTGGTTCCTGGTTGGGTACACCGACCGTCCATCACCGGCTTGCCTGTCGCATCAAGCGTGGTCTTCACCAGCAGCGGTGTTATGTCGTCGCCCCAGAAGCTTTCGAAGTCGGGGTGTTTCACAAATCCAGCGGTGGGGAAGCTGATGAAGTCGCGGTAGGTGGTCAGCAGGTTCAGCTGAACCGGCGGCGGCGTCGCCATGTCGGCGCAAACGAAGCCGACCTCCAGCGTGCAGGCGTGGTCGCATCCGTCGCCATCGCGCGTGTTTCCATCGTCGCAGGCTTCCGGGGACAGTCTGACGCCATCCCCGCATTTGGAAACGCAGGTTCCGGTGGCGCAGTCGGGCTCGAGAGCGCAGGTGGCGGCGCAGCCGTCGCCATCTATCACGTTCGAGTCGTCGCAAGCCTCGGCACCTTCCTTCTTTCCGTCGCCGCAAACACTCTTGTGACAGTGCGCGGGCGGAACGGGTGCGACCGGCGTCGAAGGCGGCGTATCGCAGACATATCCCGCTTCCAGCGTGCAGGACGCCGAACAGCCCGCGCCGACGTTCGGGGGGTCGCATTCCTCACCAGCGAGGAGCACGCCGTCGCCGCAAGAGGGGGCGCAGGGCATCCCCGCGCCGACGCAATCCCATCCCGCCTCGCCCTGGCAGGTCGATGAACAGCCGTCGCCGGCGACAGCGTTGCCGTCATCGCAGGTCTCCTTGCCGCCCGGTCTTCCATCCCCGCACTTCACCAGGAAGACGCACGCCGTCCCTGGCATGGGACAGGCATAGTCCTTCTCGACGGTGTGGCAATCGGCGGCGCACCCGTCGCCCCCCTGGTCATTGCCGTCATCGCAGAGCTCGTCCAGGCCCGGGTCAAGCTTGCCGTTTCCACATCCAATCACGCAGTTTCCCGCATCCGTGCAGGCAACGCCGCCGTCGGTGGTCGATGACCCATCTCGGTCGCGAACGTCGCCGACCGTTCCCCGAGCCCCGAAGTCGATCGACACGTCCTTCAGTTCCTGAAGGTCCGGCCCGTTGGGATCGCCAGCGTCTTGCTCTCCCCCGCCCGACTCCTTGACAGCGGCACAACTCGCGCCAAGCAAGAGCAGTAGCCCGCAGAGCGCAACCCGGGTTCCCTGGGACGTCGCGGTGAAAGCCATTGCACTCCTGGTGACGTGGAGCAATTCGGGACCCAACGGGCCCGCGATCGAGAGAATTCTAACACCGATCTTGCGTGGTTCCCGATGCCTTGCGTGGTTCCCGACGCCTTACCCTGGTCCTCCAGACGCACCGCAGGGTGAAGCCGCTGTCGCGGTAAGAGATCTACGTACTGCCGCCCTTACTGGCCCGCCTTCATGATCGCCGGCTCCCACAGCTCGATCTTGTTGCCCTCGGGATCCATGATCCAGGCGAATTTTCCGTTCTCCGCGGAATCCGGCCCCTGGACGATCTCGACGCCGTTGCTCTTGAGCTGTGCGAGCAACGCCGTCAGGTCGTCAACCCGGTAATTGATCATGAAGCTGGATGCGCTTGGGCTGAACCATTTGGAATCGCGGTCAGCGACGTGCCAGACGGTAAGGCCGCGGTCCTCTCCCGGATCCTCGGGCCACCTCAAGATCGCGCCCCCCCAATCCTCGAGTGGTAAGCCCAAATTATCCCGGTACCAGGCGGCGAGGCGCTTGTGGTCCGACGTCGACTTGAAAAAGACTCCTCCAATTCCTGTCACACGGGCCATTGCTGCCTCCTCGTTTCAAGGTTTTACCGCAGCACCCAGCTTCGGCCATCGCCGCCCGGCCGTCCAGGAAGACCCGAGTCGCGGCAGTCCGATCCGCGTCGCGGCTGTTAGCGAACCGCGCCGGTGTTCCCCGTAAACTGGGTTTTCCTCCAAGTCGGAAGTCGCAAGTCGGAAATCGCAAGTCGGAAATCTGTCGGAAAGCTGACCGGAAGACTGATCGGACAACTATTCGGAGGGCCTCATGAAAGATCGCCGGATGTCGAGCCGACACAACCCTTCTCGCCGCGCGTTGCTGAAGGCACTGGGTGTCGGTCCAGCGCTCCTTCCACTGCTCGCCGCCGAGAGGGCCGGCGCGGCCTGCGCCGGCATCTCGGGTCCGCGACGGGTCTTCATTCTGGTCTGGCCGAACGGGATGTTCGCGGGCAATGCCAGCGGCTGGGCGACGACGGGGGACGACTTCGTGTTGCCGGCGCACATGAAATCCCTGGAGGAGCACCGAAGGGACCTGCTGTTACTCGACGGACTGGACTACAAGTTCATTGCCGACAGTCCCAATCCCACCGGTGGCGAGATCAGCGGGCATGCTTGTTTCCAGGGCATGCTCACAGGAGCATTTTACCGGTCGTTCGGACCCAGCACCTCCAGCAACGTCGCCGGCGGAATCTCCATCGACCAGCACATTGGCAACGGCCTGCGCCAACAGGGGTATCAGGGGTTGACCAGCCTCAACCTGCAGGTCTGGGCCCCCAGTGCTGCGCGCCTGTCTTGGCGGGCGGCGGGCGACCCCATCATCCCTGACTACGACCCGTTTCATGTCTTCGCCACGGTGTTCAGCGGCCAGGCGGTCCTGGCGGCGCGCAGGAGCGTGCTGGACTACGTGGCGCGCGATCTTACCCGTTTCGTAAAGAAGGTGGGGGGCACGGAGGATCGCGCCAACGTGGACGCGCATTTGCAGAAAGTGCGCGAGCTGGAAAATAGCCTGGACCGCTTTCGCCCTTCCTCCGGAATGGGTGGATCCGGCGGAAGTGCGCCACCTCCGTCGACCGCTTGTCAGCCGCCCGCGCTGGGAGCAACCCTGAGCACGGCTGCCCTCAAGGATACCAGGAACTTCGAACTCATCACGAAGCTGCAGATCGATCTGGCCGTGGCCGCCCTCGCGGCGGACGCCACGCGGGTCGTGGTGTTGCAACTGGGTGACCAGTCCAACGCCAACATCATCCTCTATTCGCTGGGGTTCCGACCGGGTGGACTTGACGGCAACAGCGGAAACATCAACGGCCTTGCGTCCATTGCTCATGCCAATTCGACAGCGAAGGCCGTCTGCGACACCTGGTTCATGGATCAGGTCGCCTATGCCATCGCCCGTCTCAAGGACGTATCGAATGGCGGAACGTCCCTGCTGGGCAACACCGTTCTCGTGGGGATGAACAACATGAGGACCGGCGGGGACGAATTCCGGGACGTGCCGGCGATCCTGGCCGGCAGCTGTGGCGGATACTTCAAAACCGGGCGAAGCCTCAAGCTGGCGAGCACCCCCAACAATGGAATGCTGATCGCGCTTGCCAACGCGGCCGGTGTTCCCACCACCACCTTCGGAGAAACCATCTACGGCGGCGAGCTCTCCTCGCTGAGGGGCCCATGACTGTGACTATGCCTGCGACGACGACGGCGACCATGACCGCGATTGGTTGCGGGGCGGCGGCTGGGGCGGTCACCGCTCCCCGCCGGGCCAACGACCGGGTGATGCCGTCGCCGGGGGTGGGCCTCCGTCTTGCAAAAGCAGGCGGCGCGCTCGCCTGCGCGGCGGTGTGTCTGGCCACCCTCGCGTCCTGCGGTCGAGGGGCCGCCAAGCCCGTTTCGAACGGTCCGGACGCCGGTGCGGCGGGAAGCGGCGGCGCGGCGGACACTGGTGGTGGCGGTTCGGGGGGCGGTGTTGGACCCGACGGGCCCGGCGGCGCGGGCACCGGGGGGCTGGCGCCGGTGGCCGGCGTCGAGGGTTCATTCATCGCCCCACCCGCCCTTGACCGGCCGCCATCGCCGGAGGACGCCGGTCCACTGGCGCTGCGTCGGCTCACCGTGCGCGAATACAGCAATACAGTCTCCGATTTGCTGGGCATCCCCGTGAGCGGCAACCTGCCCTTCCCGGTCGACCAGCCCAACAGCACCGGCTTCCTGGCTCCGACCGATGTCACCCTTCTTGACGCCGAGAGGTTGGTTGGTGTGGCCGAGCGGCTGGCGACTGCGGCAATGGCAGCGGGAACAATCCCTGTTCCGTGCGGGGCAGCCCCCGCTCCCGCCCCCGGCGCCGCAGCCACGGCGTGCGCGACGGAATTCATCGCCACCTTTGGGCGTCGCGCCTTTCGGCGGCCCCTCAGCGCGCTGGAAGCGTCGGAGTTGTTGGATGTGTTCTCCGTCACCACTGCCTACGGCCTCGATTTCCGCACGTCGCTCGTCCACGTGATCAGCGCCCTGCTCCAGTCCGGCAGTTTCCTCTATCACTGGGAGCTCGCGGACGCGGCGCCGGCGCGCGATGGTTCGCTGGTGGTGCTGGGCCCGCATCAGGTGGCTTCCCGCCTCTCGTACCTGTTGTGGGCCACGATGCCGGACGAAGCGCTGCTGGCCGCCGCTGACACCAACAACCTTGCCACGCCCGAAGAGCTGCTAGCGCAGGCGAAACGTATGTTCACCGACGTCGCGCGCATGAAGAACGGACTGGCGAGCTTTCACGACCAGTGGTTGCGGGTCACCGGTCTCGATGACTTGTGGAAAGACCCCGCGAAATATCCGACGTTCACGCCCGGCCTGGCCGCCGCCTTCGCCGAGGAGTCCCACGCCTACGTTTCATCTGTCCTGTCGGGCGGCGGTGACGGAACACTGAAGACGCTCCTCACGGCGCCTTACAGCTACGCAAATGAACCGCTGGCGGCGCTCTATGGTGTGGTGGGCGGCGGCGAAGCCTTTCCCAGGGTGCAGCTGAACGCCACTCAGCGCGCGGGGATCCTGACCCAGCCGGCTTTCCTGGCCAGCGGAGCCACGCCCACCGACACGAATCCCATTAAACGAGGATCTGTGGTGTGGCGGCGGCTGCTTTGTGGAGTGCCCGCGTCGACGTTGCATCCCGACGATGACATCCCCGGTCCCGTCATCCCCGGCGCTTCCAATCGCGCGCGGTACGGGCGGTTGTCCCAGCCGACCTGCGCCGGATGCCACTCATCATTCGATCCGCTAGGCTTCGCCTTCGAACACTACGACGCCATCGGCGCCTACCAGACCTCCGACAACGGAGCAACGGTGGATGCCAGTGGCGAGGTGATGACTCCAGGCGGTGTCAAGCTCGCCTTTCGCGACGCTGTCGACCTGGCCACCGGGCTGGCCGACAGCGACGAGGTGAAGTGGTGCCTGACGCGTCACTGGTTCCGGTACTTGATGGGGCGCATGGACACCGCCGCCGACCTCGGCTCGATGGAACGCGCCTACCGGGCTGGAGCGGCCGTTCCCGGCTTTTCCGTGCCGGACTTACTCACCACAGCGGCGCAGACGAAGGTTTTTCGCTACCGCGCCCTCTCCCCTGGTGAGATCTGAGCAAGGGGGCCGTCGGCCGGTCGGTCCGGCCTCCGGCGGCGCAGGAAATCCGCGGAGGCCAGGTGGAGCGCCTCCAGAGTCCGAACCGGTTTCGCGAACACTTGAACGGCGCGATCGAGAACGGTCGTTGAAAGTTCCAGGATCGCCAGCCGCGCAAGCAAGCCACGAAGTACTTCGGCGTGGCTGCGGACCAGACCACGGGCGTTTATTCGACTAACGTGGCGGTGCAGTACGCGCGTGGAGTCGAGAGCGCGCGCGTTCTTACGGCGACGAGGGCACCAGCGGGCAGCCGTTGCCCAGTGACGTACTTTGCGTGCACCTCGGCGTCGCCATGCAGTCTGGCGTGCCACACAGGCGACAGCACTTGAGGCCGTTGCCGCATGCGTCCTGCTGCAACTGGCAGGTGTCTCCCTGCAACAGTGCTCCACGCTCGCACATGTGGTTCTTGCAAGAGCAGCCGCCCGGCGGTCGTACGCACAGGATACCTGGGCAGAATTGCTGGACCGGTGTGTCGTCCACCGCAAGACATGCCCCACAGAAGCTATCGTTGGCGCGAAACACGCAGTCCTTGTCCTGGTCACAGTAGCCGCGCGCTCCGCCGTCGACGGTCGCGCCGTCGGAGGTTCCACCGTCGCGCGTTCCGCCGCCGTTGCCAGCGCGTCCTCCGCTGCCGGTTACGCGTCCCCCCGAACCCCCCGCGTTCGCCCCGCCGCCACCTCCGCTGCCAGCAAGCTGCCCTCCCGAGCCGCCACCGGTTTCTCCATCACGGGCACCGCCCTGGCCCCCGGTTCCGCTCTGGCCGATCCCACCACTTCCACCCAGCCCGACTCCGCCGCTCCCGCCAGATTGGCCGCTCCCGGCCGCCCCCCCTGCTCCCTTTCCACCGGTGCCCGGCGTGTCGTCACCGAACGATTTCGCAGCGCCGCCGCCGCACCCGGTGCCAATGGACGCCACCAGGAGCGGCAGAGACAGGAGAAGCAACGTTCGGCGCTGGACGCTGGTAAGCATGGAATTTAATTATGCAAGAACCCAGCCGCGCCGTCATTCCCTGGGTGTCGCGGCTTTCCGCGCGACGCGGCCCGGCGTCACTTCAGATTGTTGAGGACCTTCTGTAATAAGTGTCGGTTTGTTCAGTCGAGCGCGTCAGGACCGGACCTCAGCGGTGCCAAGCAACGCCGGCCCGTGCGCGATTCACATCAGCCGTCGAGTCCAGTACAGTGCCATCGTGATGAGCAGAGGGGTGGTGGCAACGGTCGCTGCGCTGGCCGTACTCGCGGGTTGCGGCAAATGGGCGGATGATCTGGCCTGTGGGGACCAGGGCTGTGGCTGGACAAGCGACGAGTGGACGCGCATCCGCGGCCTGGCTTTCATCTGCTCGGACGAACAGCGAAGCGCGGGCGCACCTTGCGGCACTCCCGTGCCTCCCGACCTCTCGAACCGGTACCTCCCCATCGCCGACTGGAACACCGGGGCGTTGAAGCCTGATCCTGGCGTCGACCCCGTCGTGGCGCTGGGCCGTCGCCTGTATTTCGAGCCGCTGCTCTCGGGCTCCGCCACCTTGACCGATACCCTGGGGCGCCACACGCCATGGGCGCGCGCACCGGTCGGCGAGCCCACCAAGCTGTCGTGCTCCAGTTGCCATGATCCTGCGCGCTATGGAGGCGACTTCACCTCGGTACCCCGGACGGTTTCCATTGGTGCTGGTTGGTACGACGTCAATGGCCAGCAGACCCTGAATGTGGCCCGCTTCCCGCTGCTGTACTGGAATGGCCGTGCGGACACGCTCTGGGCGCAAGCCGCGCAGGTGATGGAGAGTCCGGTCTCGATGAATGGCCATCGCATGAAGACGTTCTGGGTGATCGTGAACCACTATCGTGATGCCTACGCGATGTTTCCCGAGGCGCCCCCCGAAGAGCCCCCGAAAGAACCGGCGGCGGATCCGGCACCCGCCGCACCTCCAACCTGGGCTTCCCTGGCCGCCACGCTGCAGGCCCCGCCCGAAGCCACCGCGACCACCGACGACTATCGCAAGCAGTTCGCGGAGCTGTCGCCGGCGGAGCAGCGCACCGTCACGGTCGTGCATGTGAACGCGGCCAAGGCGATCGCGGCCTACGAATGGCTGCTGTCCAGCGACCATTCGCCCTTTGACCGGTTCGTCGATGAAGGGCCGCAATCCATGGCGCTGCCGCCGGCGGCACAGCGTGGGCTGAAGCTGTTCATCGGCAAGGCGTCGTGCATCGATTGCCACAACACGCCGCTGCTATCCGATGGCAAGTTCCACGACATCGGGATCGGCCAGAGTGGCGCCGGGGTCCCCACCGTCGCCGACTGCTCGGACCTTCCATCGGCTCCGAAGTGTGATTGCGTGTCGGGAAAGACCTGCCTGCCCTGGGGCGCGTACAACGGCATGGAGAAGCTGGCCACCCAGGAATTTGGCAAACGGTCGAAGTACAGCGACGACACGGTCGCGCGCCTGTCGCAGACGCCGGGGCCGATGGCGGACGAACAACTGAAGGGGGCCTGGCGGACGCCCAGCCTGCGCGACGTGGCCATGACCGGGCCGTACATGCATGACGGCATCCTTGCCACGCTGTCCGACGTGATATGGCACTACGACCAGGCCGACGGCATTGCAGCCGCCGCCGGGACCAGCCCGGGCAGCATCGGCGGCCTGAGATTGTCAGCGGACGAACGGGAAGATCTGGTCGCCTTCCTGTCCAGTTTGACGGGTACGAGCCCGCAAGTCCCCTTGCTCGCCGCCCCTCCTGGGCAGCCTGGCGCGCAGAGGGCGCAGTGAGAATTTCAGGAGACCGTCCCGCGATGCGCGTTGCTTCCAGGCGGTGCCTGACCGTTGCCTTGTTGTGCGCGGGCGCGGTGATGGTGGGACCACCTTTGCCCGCCCGCGCCCAGGCCGACACGGTGGCGACGGAAAGCTCGGCACCGCCGGCGTCGAGCCCGCCCACTCTTGAACTGGCCCCGCCACCTCTTGCCGCGCTCGACAGCTCACCGTTCCCATCCCTCCTCGAGGAACAGATTCGGCAAAACGAGGCG
Organism: Polyangia bacterium; assembly: GCA_039916065.1. Classification (GTDB taxonomy): domain Bacteria; phylum Myxococcota_A; class Polyangia; order Fen-1088; family Fen-1088; genus FEN-1088. Next base: position 7,962 of record JBDSME010000652.1, on the reverse strand, counting down.
CTGGCGGTCGGCCATCACCCCCTGGTGGACTGGAACGGATACATCGATTTCGGATTGTTCGTCCCACAGGGGAACGGCTCCGGCTACGTCCAGGACGTCGGGCATGAGAAGCTGAATCGCGCCCCGTACAACTCCTACAATTGGGTATTCCTGGGCGATATCCTGGCGCCGGCCATCAACACGCGTGGCGAAGCCGCCGACCTCGGCAACGCGCCGGGCGTCAACCGATTCGACAGCATCAATTCACGCGGCGCTCCGGGCTTTGTGCTCAACGAGGTAAACCTCCGCCTCAGCGCCCGGCCGGCGCCGACCGCCATCCTGTCCGCCAGCGTGAATCTGGTCCCCCGAACCGGAAACGACTTCGCGCTGGGGGACTTTCTCGACGTCGATGTGGCGCAGCTCGAGTGGCTTCCCACCGAATCGCAGCGCACGTCCATCTTCGTGGGCAAGGTGGACTCGGTCTTGGGTATCGAGTACCGCGACCGAAAGTCGAACCATCGATTCGGTGTCACCCCATCACTGATAGCGCGCTACACCACCGGTACGGCGCTGGGACTGAAGGTGCGCAGCAAGTTTGGTGAGGATGATTGGCTGATCATCGCCGCCGCGCTGACCAACGGCTCGAACACCACCGAACAGTTTCATTTCTACGACGAGCTCGACAGCAACGCCGCCAAGACGGGGAGCGGCAGGCTTTCCGTGCGCCTCCCCCTGCCGATGCAGGCGCAAGTTGAACTGGGCTTTTCCGGCAGCTATGGGGCCCAGGATCGAACCGCCAGCAACGCGCACGCCATGTGGTTCTTCGGTCCGGACCTGCTGGCCGAGGTGGGGCCCGTGGTCATCAAGGCCCAATGGCTGAAAGGGCGAGCACCAGGCGATCCCACCCAGCAGGTTTATCAACTGGACTTGCATGGTGGCGGGTACCTGGAGGTCGACGCCATGGTGACGTCCTCCTGGGGGGTGCTGGGCCGCGTGGAGTACCGCGACGCGTTCGTGGCGCTGGATCTTGATCGGGCTTACCTGACCAAATCCTGGCGTGCCACCGGAGGCGTGCGGTGCGTGATGACCCGCTGGGCCGCCGTGAAGGCCGAGTACCTGCGAAACGGCGAGTACGGCGACGTTCCGCAGGTTCGCAACGACGTGTTCACCAGCAGCCTGGTCTTGAGTTATTGATAGGGGCATCATGGGCCATTTTTCCAGGGCGAAGAGCATCGGTTTAGTCGCGACGCTGATGGTCGGTCTTATGGTCGGTCTTATGGTCGGTCTTATGGTCGGTCTTGGCGCGACGGTCGCCTCTGCCGCCCCGGCGCCATCACAGGGAGGGCAACATCCCCCGTCGGCGGTTGATCTTGTCCGTATCGAGGGAGAGATGGCACGCCTGCAACAGGAGGTTCGCGAGCAGAAGCAGCTCATCCTCCAGTTGATGCAAATGCATGACGCGCTTCTGAAATACCTGCAGCTCGGCGGCGGCGCGCCGGATCCCGGGGCAGGTGCGCCCTCCGCCTCGCTGGCCCCCGCGGCGTCGGCGTCGTCGGTGAACCCAGGGCAGGGAGCGGCGACGGCGCCTCCCCCCGCCGCCGGCACTCGAGCGCTCATCTCGGGAACGGTGCGGTCGAACGGCGGCCCGTTGACGGACCTGTACGTCTATCTGGACGGACCAAAGATTGTGTCGTCGCGGTCAGCGACGGTGGAGATCAAGCAGCAGGGCCGGCAGTTCGTGCCCGCGGTCTCCGTGGTGCAGGTGGGGACACGCGTGCTGTTCCCCAATGAAGATAAGGTTTTCCACAACGTGTTCTCTCGGACCCCGGGCGATGCGTTCGACCTGGGAACGCTGAAGTCGGGCGACCGTCCCAGCCCGGTGGTGTTGCTGAAACCAGGCCATGTCGAAGTCTTCTGCAACATTCATTCGAGGATGCGCGCCGACATCCTGGTGGTGCCAAACGGATACTGGGCGCGCGTGCGCCCTGACGGAACGTTTCAGTTGCCGGGCGTGCCCGTGGGTGGACATCGGCTGGTGTTGTGGGGCCCTGGCATAAAGCCGGCCACCCAGCGGGTCGACGTCTCCCCGGCGGGCGCGAACATCGCGTTGTCCGCGGAAGGCATCGGGCGGAAGGCGCATCTGAACAAGCAAGGCGGGGCCTACGAATCGTATGAGGAGTAGCGTGAAAGGCCGGGCGGGCGCGGGGTGGGTTGTGGTGTTGGCCGGCCTGCTGGCCGCCGCGGGGGGCGCGGCGGTGCGTGCCACGGCGCGGGCTCCGCTGCCGGACCTGGCGGGCGCCGCGGCCGCGGCCCGACGCCACATCGAGCAAGCCTTGGCCGCGCAGGCGCGCGCGCTGGAACCAACGGCGGTCGCTGCCGGACGGATTCGCGAACTGGAAGCCGCCCTCGACATGAACGTGGACCGCGCCACCTGTCAGGACCTGCTGGAGAACGAGGAGTGGTGGTCGTCCTTTCGGTCGACCTTTCCCATGACGGCCGTGATCGTCGATGGGCCGCTGGGGGTGGTGGGCCCGGCGGTGGCGGGATTGGCCGACAGCGAGATCGTGCGTCGGGCGCGCCAGACTGGTGTAGCTTCGGGTGTCCTCCCCGGCAAGGAGCGGGCCTTTCTGGCGGCGGCAGCCACCGTCGCCACGGCCAGGCGGCTTGAAAAGAAGCCCGTGGTGATGATGGCCGCTCCTCTGGATGGAGCGGTATTCAAATCGATCTCCGAGTCGACGGGGGACGTCGTGGGCCTCGCCGATGGAGCGACGCTGTTGCAGGTGGCCGGTCCACTTGGAGTTGCCGCGCCCGCCGGGGCGGCAGCACCCGGTGGTGCGACCGGTGGTCCTGCGGCGCTCGGCCGAAACTTGCGCCCGCTCCTGGACAGCGCATCGACGGAGCCGCGCTTCCTGGAAGACGGCTGGGTGGGCGTGGCGTGGCCCATCGGCGGCGGGTTGTCGCTGCTGGCGGCGTTCGCGCCGCCACCAACGCCGGTCGCACCCATGAACTGGGGATTGCCGATGCTGGTGGGCGGCGGCTTGCTGGTCGTGGCGGGAGCGGCGCTGGTCATGAGAGCAAGGGCCACGCGGGCAAGGACGCAGGCAAGTCCAAAGGCAAGTCCGCAGGCGCCGGAGGCCGAGGGCGAATCCGGCGTTCGCGGTACCGCGAACGCCGCCCGGACTGTCGGGGGGGCACCCGCCGTTGGCCGCGGCGATCAATCAGCCACAGGCCCCGGCAGCGCGCCAGGGTCGCGCGCGGCCAATCCCGCGGCGAGGGGGATCTCCGGTGACCGCGGAAGTATTGCGTACGCCACCAAGCCCAATCCGCTTGCGGCGCCGCCCGAGACCTTGGGGCGCTATGAGCTGATCGAGCGCATCGGCGAAGGGGGGATGGCCGAGATTTTTTTTGCGGCGGCGCGCGGCGCGGAGAACTTCGTCCGCTATTTCGTCGTCAAGCGGATGCATCCACAGCTGGCGCGCAACAAAGAAGCGGTCAACCAGTTCATCGACGAAGGGCGCCTGCAGGCTGGCCTGGTCCATTCGAACATCGTGCCGGTGTTCGATTTCGGGAAGGCCGAGGGGGAATACTTCCTGGCTTTGGAATACATCCACGGCAAGGACGTCAGTCAGATCGTGCAGCGGCATGTCGAGCACTTCGGCCGCCCGCTGGATGCGCCGATCGCCATGTTTATCGTCTCCGAGGTGCTGGAGGCGTTGGCCTTCGCCCATTCGCAGATCGCCCAGGACGGAACGCCAATGGATATCGTGCACCGCGACGTTTCGCCGGGCAACGTCCTCGTTTCCTACCGGGGCGAGGTCAAGCTGACCGACTTCGGCATCGCCAAATCTGATCGCCGTGTCAGCCACACCGAGGTCGGCATGGTGAAGGGGAATGCCAGCTTCATGTCGCCCGAGCAGGCGCGGGGCGAGGCAGTCGACATCCGCAGCGATCTCTTTTCCGCGGGGTTGGTGCTGTTCTATTGCATGACCAGCCAGTACCTGTATCGCGGCGAGACCACCTTGAACCGCCTGCTGCGGGCCGCGGTCGGACCGGCCACCTCTCAGTTCGATCAGATCGACCAACTGCCCATCGAGGCGGCCAAGGTTCTGCGCCGCGCGCTGGCCCTCGATCCCGGGAAGAGGTACGCCAGTGCCGCCGAATTCGCGCAGGAGGTGAGCGCGACCATGGCCGGCCGCAACGAGCTCACACGCGTGATGGACGTGCTGTTTCCGACCTCGCAGCGCCGCGACCTACGCGGCGTCTGAGGGGGGGCGGCCAGTGACGCAGCCGCGCTTTTGACGGGGGGCCGGGGTAAGCTCCAGACTGCTGATCGAGCGTTAGCCAGGTCGGCCGGAGTTCTGACTCGCGACAACGCGGAACCTCAACTGTTGGACAGCGTTGAACAGCGTGGATGGGAGGCAGCCTTGGACTTGCGCGCGGCCTTGATCGGGATGTCGTTTTTGATCATCGCTTGTACCCGCGCACCGGTGCCAGATCGATCCCTCGACGCGCATGCGGATGGCGTGGCCGCCTCGGGTGGAACGGGGTTCATGGCGGACGGACCGTCTGTCACGATGGATGGCAACGGTGGGGGCGCGGCAGGCACCGCAACAGTCGATGCAGGCGGCGGAGCAAGGGCCGATGCGGATGTCGGAGGGAGCCGAGACGACGCGGCCGCCGACACCACACCCGACGTTGGGCCCGACCCTACGTTCGACGCAACGTCCGACACATCCGCCGGGGCCCGGAACGATGCGACCGTCGATATGGGTGACGGGGGTGCACCCGCTGACGCGCGGACCGACGTGCCGTTAGACGGGACGTCACCGCCCGGTGATCCCGCGAAGCTCGCAATGTTCTATCTCGACATCACCGCGGGCCGCGTGATGACGTCGAACGTTCAGAACCCGAAGCCACGCGTGCTGGTGGCTTCCGCCGGCCAAGGACCCGACGGCGTCGCCGTCGACATGGCGGGCGGACACGTGTACTGGACCGGGATGGGGGCCCCAGCCGCCGACGACGGCTTCATCATGCGATCGGATCTAGACGGCACCAATGTGAAGACGGTGGTGCCGCCCGGGGGCACGTACACGCCCAAGCAGCTCAAGCTCGATCGTGCCGGTGGCAAACTGTACTGGTCGGATCGCGAAGGCATGCGCGTGCAGCGTGCCAACCTCGACGGTTCGAACGTGGAATCCCTGATCATCGTCGCTACGGGTGACAAGGCCCGCATGGACGCCACGAACTGGTGTGTCGGCGTGGGGCTGGATATCGCCGGTGGCTGGATCTACTGGTCACAGAAGGGAACCGGCAACGGAGTTGGCTCCCTGCGCCGGGCGCCCCTGGCCATTCCCGCTGGCCAGACGGCGGCCACGCGGACGGATATCCAGATCATCTACCAGGGACTTCCGGAGCCGATTGACATAGATGTTGATGTCACGGCCGGGGACATCTACTGGACCGATCGCGGGGACGACACGGTCAATCGTGCCCCCATCGCCATACCAACCGGGTTCACGGCGGCGACCCGTCGTGACCGTCAGATTCTGGTCAGGGGTGTGCGAGAGGCCATAGGCGTGACCCTGGATCTGCCGCGCAAGAAGGCCTACTACACCTCTGGCGCCAACGGCGATCTCGGACGCGTGAACCTGGATGGCACCGGCAACGAGCCTCTGATTCCCAAGGCAGGGAACCTGACGGGCATCGCGCTCGGCGAACTCCCGTGACTTGACTTCAACCTGAGCCTGACCCCGAGGGTTCGGCCCCGCAGGGAGGTGGCGCCCGATGGGCCAGGTCATCGCGGGAGGCGGTGTTTGTCTCACGCCTGGCCGCGGCGAGGGCACGAAACCACTTGACGCCAAGACCCGATGCTGGGGAACGAGGCATTTCGCGGCACACATCATCTTCCTGGCCCACACATGGTAAAAGGTTGAAGGAGAGACAGACATGGGAAGCGTGAACAAAGTCATTCTGGTGGGGAACCTGGGCGCGGACCCCGAGCTGAAGTACACCCCGACCAACCGGGCGTTGTGCAACCTGCGCATCGCCACCACCGAGGTCTACAAGGACAAAGGTGGGCAGCGGCAGGAAAAGACCGAATGGCACCGGGTGACGGTGTGGGGTGATTCGGCCACGAACTGCTCCAAGTATCTGGCGAAGGGGCGCTCCGTCTACATCGAGGGACGGCTGCAGACGCGGTCGTACGACAAAGATGGCCAGAAGCATTATGCGACGGATGTGGTGGCCGACCGGGTGGTCTTCCTGGGCAGTGGCGGGGGCGCGGGTGGTGAAGGCGGAGGCGCGCGGCGCGGCGGCTCCGAAGGCGGCGGCGGCGGCCGGGGATTCGGCGATTCTCCGCCCTCCGAGGAACCCGATACGGGCGGATTGCCGCCGTCCGACGACGATATTCCTTTCTGAGCAGCCCGAACGCCCGCCATCCGGCGGGCAGGTCTTGCGGCGCCTCGCCGCTCCAGTCCAATCTTGCCCGATGAGGCGCCCCCCCATGAAGCGAACATTCGTCGCGATGCCCTGGGCTCTGATGCTCTGGACCGGGACGGCCTTGTTCGTCGCGGGATGCTATTCGCGGGGCGCACACAGCGAGGCCTACGCCGACCCGGTTGCATTAGACGCCAGTCCCCCCCACCCCGCGCGTCGTGATGCGGGCGCCGACGGCGACGACGACGCGATGAAGCCGCCGCCGCTCGCCGGGAGCGGCACCGTGTTGCTGTTCCGCGGGCAGGCCGCCTTTCCGGCCACTGGCGTGCCATGCACCGCCGACAGTGGGGCAACGGGCGATCGCTGGTGTGCGTTCACCAGCCCTTCCACGAGCAGGCCCGAAGGGGTGGATCTGTTCGTGGTGAACGCCTCCCGCGCCGCGGCTGGTGCGGCCATCTCGTGTGGCGGCGGCGTGGTCGACCCCAACTGCCTGCGGTTGACGGGCGGGTTCTTCGAGGAGTCCTCCACGCCCGCCCCCCACGCCGCCGGATTTCAGGGCGATACCCTGGTTTATTTCGACGAGACGGGCACCGCCTACGGCTGGCGCCCGGGGATGCTCGACGGACGCCAGCTCGCCCAGGGAGTGCTCCACGACTGTCTGCCCAGCCAGAAGGGCACCAGCGTGCTGTGCCTCCGCGATCTCGATGATCCGTCCGGCACCGGCGTCACCAGAAGCGAGCTCCTGGTGGGGAGCCTGGGGGGAACCGCCGCGCCGCCGCTGACCGTGCTCGACGTGGTGATCTCGGCCGATTCCACGGGGACCGCCGCGCAGGTGGGCTTGCGGATGGGTTTTGGATTGGACGGCAGCGATGTGCTCTGGTCCAGCCGGTCGGTCAGCCGGGGCCCCGAGATCTTGAAGACCCAGAAGGTGGGCGATCCCGCTACTCGCATGACCGTTGCCAGCGACGTCTCCCGGTGGCGCTTCTCGTCCGATGGAACGCGCCTGTACTGGCTCAGCCAGTACAACTACGACACCACGGGAAAACCATCTGGAACCTTGCAGGTGACTCCGTTTCCCGCGGGCGCCGCCGCCACCACCCTGTTGCCTGAGGTCGGTAACTTCTTGGTCACGGCGAGTGGCGCGATCGTCGCGCAGACCCGAGTTTCCGGCTCTCGGGGGACGTTGCAGGCCATCCCAGATCCCGCCACCGCGCCCGGCAACGTCACCACCCTGGACACCGGGGTGCTGGGCATTTATGCCGCCGGGGCCCGGACACACGTCGCGTACGCGAAGGCCTCTGATATCAGTTTCAGCGACCTCTACGTGAAGCGGCTGGATGGAACGGGGGAACGGTGCGTGCTCACCAGCCAGCCTCTCGCACCTGCCCGGGTGACCTTCACGGCCTCGGGAGCGGGGGTGCTGTGGGCTCGCGTCCTCAATCTGGACGATTTTGTTGGGACGCCCTTGAAGTTCCGGGTGACCCTGACCCGCCTCTCCGACTGCGCCGCCATGCCTGTCGCCTCCGAGGCGGCGGCGTTCGGAACAGT
>JBDSME010000651.1:0-3436 GCA_039916065.1 Polyangia bacterium | reverse complement strand
ACCCCACCGGAAGCGGCGGCTCTACTGGCAGCGGCGGCAGCGACCCCACCGGAAGCGGCGGCTCTACTGGCAGCGGCGGCAGCGACCCCACCGGAAGCGGCGGCTCGACGGGCCCCGGCGGGCGGGGCGGCGGAATGGGCACCGGCGGCGCCACCGGCACCGGCGGCGCCGCCGGCGGCGGCACCGGCGCGGCCATCACCATCATGAGCACGGAGTTCGGGAACTTCGACAACGCTTTCATGATCACGGCCTGTCGGTCTGGTGGTTCCGGCTATGACTGTCCGAACCCTCCCACGGCGGGCGGTAGCTGTACCTCCACCCCTTGGTCGTACGGTTCGGTGATGACCAGCGAGGCGACCGGCAGCACGTACACCGAGGTCTTCATGGTCTCCGGCGGAGACCCCAACAAGGTTTACGAGGTCAGTGTCGATGTGGTGGGACAGGCCGAGGGTCGCACCTACACCGGCGGCACCAGGGCGCTTGCCGGCAACGTCGATCCCAGCGCCGCGTCGAACAACATGCTGTACACCGGCGGAAAGCCCGGCACCAGCCGCGTAGACTACAACGTGTTCCAGTTGACCATCACCCCCGGCGCCGGCGGCACCGCCATCCCGGATGCCCCCACCTACTATGCGTTCAATGCCGTTGATACCGGGCACGAGGGAAATCACTACAACTACGGTTTGAAGGAGACCTTCAGCTTCAAGGTCAAGCCCGGCTTCGTCCTGACCTTGACCAGCCACGATTCGAATTGCGTGGCCATCAAGAACTGCGGCCCCGGTGGTCCCTACAGCTTCTCCAGCGCCGCCCAGTGTGAGGCCCTGGCCCGCAGCACCCCCGCCGGAGTCACCTTTCCCGCAACCTTCCGGGGCACGGCCATCACCAACCCCGCGAAGTTCCAGACGCAGTTCCTGAACTTCAAGGTCACCGGAATCAAGTAAGTAGACCGGGGAAGCGCACTTCCGCTTCTCGCTCAGTCTTCGTTCTTCGTGCACGTCCGACGCCGTCCCTGGCGGGAGTCACCTCTCGCCGGGGACGTGCAGTAACAAGCAGGAAGGGCGCCGTTTACCGCGCTCGCTGTTGCAGTAAACTCCTTTTCATTCCTCACTGCATAAGGACCCAACGTGAAACCAATCCTGGTCATCCGCAAAGCAGCACGTCGTCATTTCTCCATGTCGCTGGCTTGTCTCCTTGTGTCTTTCACCTTGGCCCGTCAGGCCGCCGCTGAAATCAGCGTGGTGAAGGCGGACGGCTGGGAAATGTTTACCAATGGCCGCTTGAGTGGCTTCGTCAGCTATCTGAATGGCGAAGGCTATCCGCTCATCAAAACCGACCCGATGACCAACACGCCCATTCAGACGCCGATCGGGGGCGGGCTCGACACCAACAACGCCAATGGCATCCCCAACGCCAACGATCCCACTGCCCAGCCGAAGCTGGAGAGCATGCGAATTCGCAGCGGTTTCTTGGCGAACGTTCTGGGGGTCGGTTTCCGGCGTCAGCTCTCTGAGACAACCACTCTGACCGGTTACCTCGAACTGTGGTCGGACATCGAGAGCGAAGCGCGGAAGAAGTACCAGCCGATGCCGGTCGACGTCCGTCAGGGCTTCACCAGGGTTCAGGGATCTTGGGGCACCGTCACCGTTGGCCGCATGTTGACCCTGTTCTCGCGCGGAGCGGCCGAGATCGATTTCCTTTACGGCCATGGCTTCGCGGTGGGTTTCCCCACGGCTGTGGAAAGCTACGGACCAGCGGCCGGGCACATCGGTACCGGCGCCCTCGGACCTGGCTTCGCGGCTGGCATCGTCTATTCAACGCCGCTGCTGGCGGGTCTGCAGCTCAACGCCTCCGTCTTTGACCCGGTCTTGCTGAACGGCGGCTGGCAGCGCACCAAGTGGGTCCGCCCCGAGGCGGAGCTGACCTACGATGCAACGCTGGGCAACGTAGGCAAGCTGCATCTGTTCGCCAACGGCGGCTATCAGAAGGTCTACCGAAACAACGAGCCCGACTCGACCTCGGCGGCTGCGTACGGCGCCGGCTACGGCGGTCGCGTCGAAGTTGGTCCTGTTCACCTCGGTGTCGCGGGACACGTTGGACAGGGCCTGGGCCTCTATTACGCCCTGGAGACGTCCGAGGCGGCGTTCGACGCCACCCCGGCCCACCGGTTGCGCAAATCAGACGGCTACTACGCGCAGCTGCAACTGGCGCTGCGGAAGTTCGACTTCAACGTCGGGGCCGGTATCTCCCGGTTGAAGCCTCTGCCCCAGGAGACCGCCGTGATCGCCGGCGCGCCAGTTGTCCTGCCCGCGGACGGAGCGCCAGACGCGAATGGCGGGCGCCAGAGCCTGATCAAGTACCAGCTTGGTATGTCCGCGGTGATCGTCTATCACGTGACCCCCGCCTTCCACGTGGCTGTCGATTACTTCCGCGGCGACTTCCGCTGGCAGCTGGGGGAGCACCAGGTGGTCAACTTCGTGAACACCGGCGTCACGATGGTGTGGTAGCGGCGACTGCCCGCCTCCTGCTGCGAAAGACCAACCGTTGCCCGTATGGTGCATAGTGGCGGAGTTCCCGTGGCCACTGGTGTGAACCCGGTTGAAGGTGTTTAGAGGAGCGCATTCGGCGAGGTTGACGGCAAAGCTGTCGACCTGTTCACCCTGACCAATCGCCGTGGCTCGACCGTGAAGGTCTGTAGCTACGGCGCCCTCCTGACCAACCTGTCGGTTCCGGATCGGACCGGCAGGTTGGCGGATGCCTGGGCACCGGTTTTCACGAGAAACCGGTCCGGCCGCTGAAGTCCACCTCCTTGCGGTTGCTACCTATGCTGCCCCCCGCGCCTGCCGTCCGTCCCGCCACCGCTGGCGCCACCCGTGCCGCCAGCACGGTGAGACAAACCCGAACGGGGCCCGCGTGGTCCAGCGCCGTTCGTTGAACGGCTGCGGATGTTAACGATATCATGCCCAGGCAGCAAGACCCTTCGATGGGTCGCCGAACGCATTTTGTGGCCACTATCCCGGGCACCGGGCCCGCGTTCGGCGATAACCCCCGCCCACCCTGATCCGTTACCCGAAACCGATGGGCTGGCCGGTGGATTCGACCACGGATATCCACAGATCCTCGCTGACGTCCACCTGCTTGCGAAAGCGCGTGGCCAGCGGGAGCGGCACATGGACAAAGCGCCCGTGCCAGCGGCCGATCAGCATCTCGGTGTTTCCGGCCATGGCGGCGTGTACGGCGTTCCGGGCCAGATTCCAGCAGTAGATGCTGTCGGACGGCGACGCCGGGACGCTGCGAATTTGATAGCTGGGGTCGATGTACTTCAGCGTGATGGGCGTGCCGCGTTCCTTGAAATGCTGGTTGATGCGATCGCGCAACACCATCCCGATGTCCTTGAGGCGCGCGTTGCCGCTGGCGTCGGTTTGCGGTTGGGCTTCGC
>JBDSME010000650.1:0-5832 GCA_039916065.1 Polyangia bacterium | reverse complement strand
CACAGCGCCGGAAAACTCTCGATTTGCTCCCGGATCTCCGGCGAGGCGTTCAGCAGGAACCAGCTCTGCCCGTCGGCGCTGACCACCACCGATTCCTGGCGGCGGGCCACGGCGCGAATAGAGCCCGAGCGCACACCCTCACAGTTCGGGCAACCGCAATTCCACTGCGGAAAACCCCCACCGGCGGCCGAACCGAGAACTCGAAGTCGCAACGGCTGAAAACGCCGTTCAGGACGCGCGCGGCATGCCGGCCTGGGTCTCTTCCGACGCGCTATCCAGCACCGGGCCCCGGGGACCGGCAGGCTCGCCCTCACCGAAGTCGGACTGATAGCCCCCGATCTCGGCGTTCATTCCAATCTCCACGAAATCCGGTCGCTCCCACGTCATGTGGCGTCTCCTTGGCGGTGATTCGCTGGCTCGAAACCCGAGCTTCACACTCTACCACCGCTCAATATGGGTGCATTTCTTTCTGCGGCAACCGGCCCGACGCAACTGGCGTTACCTGTGGTGACATGCTGCAGTGTAGCCGCGGCGCTGGTCCACGTCCCGGTCGCCATACGTCGGAATTCGCCCGTTTACGGGACCAAGCGGGTGGGCTAGATTCGCCGCTCGTTCGCGGTCGCGTCCGATCGTCCGAAGGGTGACCGCCTAAAGCCGTGGCAGAGCCTTCTACAAGTTCCGCGCCCGTCACCAGCGTGCTGGGACGTCTCAGGTCGTCGAACGTACCTTTGGTGGTGGCGCTGCTGGCGGCCCTGGGGCTGTTGCTGGGGGCGACGAATTTTCACTACCCCATCGCTGCCTGGTTGGTGTGGCGTTACCTGTGGGTGGGCGGCCTGGCCGTCTTGTGGGCGGCGAGCTGCCTTTCCTGTGGCTACTGGTTATCGAGGAGGCTGCGTGTGCGCCTGGAGAGTCGCGCCCTGGGGGCCGCGCTGGCCTTCCCCCTCGGCGTGCTGGCATTCCAGCTGGCGATCTTCTTGCTCGGGGTGGTCGGTGTTCTGGGGGCACTGGTGTTCGTCTTGTTGCCGCTCGGCTTCATGGCTCTGGGCGCTCGGCAAATGGTGGAAATGGCACGCACGGTGCGGGCGACAGCGCGGCCACCGGCGACCTTCACCGAGCTGGCGGTGGTCCTGTTCGGGGTGGCGGGGGTGGGGCTGCTTTATTTTCAGATCCTCTCCCCCGAGGCGATGCACTGGGACGCCCGCTGGTACCACCTGCCCATCGGGCAGCAGTACGCGCTGCAGGGTTCCGTGCGGGGCACGCCCGAAGCCTGGTGGCTGGACGGGTACCCCCATTCGGGCAGTCTCCTTTATGCGTGGGCCTTCATGTTGCCGAGGGCTTTGCTGTTCGACCGGCTAGAGCTCTGCCTGCACCTCGAGTTCGTGGTTTTTCTGGCGACCATCGCCAGTATTCCCGTGCTGGTTCGGCAACTTGCCCCGCAGGTGGAGGGGCGGGGCACCTGGGCGGCCATCTTCCTGTTCCCCGGCATCCTTCTTTACGACAGCAACCTGGCCGGCGCGGCCGATCACCTGGCGGCGCTGTGGTGCATACCGGTGGTGCTGACGCTGATCAGGGTGTGGCGCAGATGGGACGTGACCGAGGCGCTTCTGTTTGGCGCCTTCATGGGCGCGGGAATGGCCTCGAAGTATTCCGCCTGGGCCATGCTGGTGTTCCCTGGCGTGCTGTTCCTGACCCGCGCGGCGTGGCTCACTCTCGGTCGCATCACCGGCCGCGACCGCACCTCACGCCGCCTGCTGCCGCCATTCCTGGTGGTCATCGGAATGACGCTGCTCATCAGTGCGCAGTTCTGGCTGCGCAACTGGATCTGTTACGGCGATCCGATGTACCCGCTGCTCCACGACGTCCTGCCGTCGAAGTACTGGTCGCCCGAGGCCTCCGCCAGCTTCAGCGTGTTCAAGGGGTTTGCCCTCCCTCCCGCGCCCGGATGGCAGGGGGTGCGAGACGCCTTGCTGACCATGTTCACGTTCGCGTTCATTCCGAACGACTGGCCGGTGTTTCATCGCAACGTCCCGGTGTTCGGATTTTTGTTTACCCTCAGCATGTTCTGCCTTCCGGTCATTCGCGCCAGCGCACGGCTGTGGCTCACCTATCTGGGGCTGCTGCTGGCGATGTTCTTCTGGTACATGACCATTCATCAGGACCGTTACCTGCAAGTCTGGTTGCCGGCCATGGCCGCCTGCGCCGTGGCTACCTTTGGGCTGGTATGGCGGCGAGGCAACCTACCCGTGCGTGCGTTGGTGACGGCCCTGGTCGCCTTCCAGATCTTCTGGGGTGGCGACGTACCTTTCTTTCCCACCCACAACCTGATCAACGACTCTCCTATCCGCCTGGCGTCCAGCTTCTTGGCGTCGGGGTTCCTGCATAAGCAAAACCGGCTTCGCCTGTTCGGGGACGAGGGGCTGGTCGCCGAGCACCTTCCGCGCGATGCCAATCTGCTGATTCACGAGACCAACATGCACGTGGGGTTCGGCGTGCGCGCCGTGAACGACCAGTGGCAAGGGCGGATCAGCTATGCCGCGCTGGAATCCCCCGCGGCGATCTACCGCGAGCTTGCCAGTATGGAGGTCACGCATCTGCTCTGGGAAACCAGGATGTCCGGCTGGAATTCTCTGGGTCATGATCTGGCGTTTCTGGGATTCGCCCTCAATTACGCCAGGGAGCGGGTGACTCTGGGCCAATTCAATGTCGCGGGGTTCGCGGCGGGCCCGCCTCCCGAGACCTTCAACAACCGCGTGGCGGTCCTTGGCTGCTCCACCCCGTATGTCAACGGCATTTACCGGCTCGGCAGGATGATGGTGCCGGATCCCGGCCGGCCCTGGGCCAGCCCCGATTCGCCCTTGGGCGACCCGGCCGAAGCAGTCCGGAGCGCCGGGTTCCTGGTGGTCGACCCGGGTTGTACTCCTCAGTTGCCCCAGGACGTCGCCACGCTCTTCCATCCGCCGATGTCGCTGGTCCGCGGCCCCCTCCAACTGTATATTCGACGCCTCTAGCCTCTAGCACTTGACGTGATAATCGGCACGCCGGCTGCGGAGTCTGGTGCTGCCATCTCGCCATTCCGCTTGTACTATGCAGCCCATGATCGTCGATTCCGTTGAGCCCGCTCAGTCAAAGCCGCAGCGCACGTGCGTGCTCTGCCAGAGCACCAGGTTTGATCCGCTACCATCGGAGAAGCTCGCGCACCTCTGCAAGTGCGCGGGCTGCGGCCTGGTGTCGGTGAGGAACTTTCCGGAGCCCGAGCAGCTCCGCGCCATCTACAGCGCCGACTATTTCAAGAACTCCGCATCGTCGGTGATGGGCTACGACGACTATGAACAGGACCGGCAGTGCATCGCCAGGACAGCGGCTCGGCGGCTGGTCGACATCGAGAAAAAGATGGGCCCCGGCCGCCTCCTGGACGTCGGCTGCGCCCTCGGCTTTTTCATCGAGGAGGCCCAGCGCCGCGGATGGACCGTGGAAGGGATCGACATCTCGGCGCACGCCGCGCGGTACGCTGCAGACAAAGTGGGCGTTCCCGCCCGCGTCGGATTGCTGCGTGACGCCCAGTTCGAGAAGGGGTCGTTCGACGCGATCACCATGTGGGATGTCATCGAACACGTGGCTGATCCGGTCGCCGAGCTGGCCCTGTGTCGGGAACTGCTCCGTCCGGGGGGATTGCTGGTTCTCAGCACCCCCGACGTGGGAAGCCTGGTTGCCAAGGTCACGGGACCCCGCTGGATGGGCTTCAAGCTCGCCGAGGAGCACCTCTACTATTTTTCGCGCCAGACCATGGCCCGCAGCCTGGAAAAGGCCGGCTTCGAGATCATCGACGTTACCGGCATCGGCAAAGACGTCGCTCTCGATTTTTTCGCCCGGCGGCTGGGCATGTATTTGCCCGCGGTCTCCGGAATTCTCGGGCGAGCGTTCAAGCTGTTCCACCTGGACTCGACGACGGTGTACGTGAACCCCCACGACATCATGCAGATGGTGGTCCGCAGGCCCTAGCGTAAGCGGGACCCCTTTAATGCTCGCGGCGCGGGGCGTGAGTGCGGCATCCCCACGGACCTCGACCGCGCAACACAGCAAGCGGCGCTCCGGTTTTGTTCGAGGGCGTCGCCTGGCCGCATCCGGCGTCTATGAACGCATTTTCTCTAACGAAACCAGCATCCGAAAGCCTATGAGGCGGTAGACCCACGCGGGTAGGATGGCTTCCACGCGGCGGACGGCTCGCCATATGTTCAGGGGCAGAAGGGGAGCCCTGCTGAAACCACCAGAGACGACGTATGAAAGTCCGGCCAGCCGCTCTATGGGACCGAGGACGAGATTGGGGAACCGTGAGGCCAGGGCGCGTCGCCCCTCTTCGCGGTCGAAGGCCAGGGTGGGAATGGCCTGATTCGAGTCGAAGGGATCCTTGCCAGACGCGCCGAAACCCTGGGGGGCCAGCGGGTCTACCCCCAGCACTACGGGCTCGTCGTGCAGCCACCGGTAAAAAGGGAACGAGAGCGGACTCAGGTAGGGTTCGCACAACACCACCCGACCTCCTACCGCCAGAACCCGCGCCGCTTCCGAGAAGAATTGACCTGGATCCGCCAGGTGGTGGAGCACATCAAAGAGGACCAGAGCTCCCACGGTCTGGTCGGCGAAGGGGAGATCATCGGCGCTGATCTGGTGATCGAGCCAAGGGGCGGGCACCACATCGCTGAGTTGCAACCCGGGTATGAACTCGCGGGCGAATCCCGGTCCGGACCCGAGTTCCACGAAAGGTCCGATTCTCGGGTCAGGAAGCCGGGCGGCAATTCGCTGGTACCATTCTCGGTACAGCGTCCGTACGAGCTCATTGGCGTCCCAGATCCGGCGGTGCTTCTCGTAACGGGCCAGG
Source organism: Polyangia bacterium (assembly GCA_039916065.1). Classification (GTDB taxonomy): domain Bacteria; phylum Myxococcota_A; class Polyangia; order Fen-1088; family Fen-1088; genus FEN-1088. The sequence goes on along the minus strand of JBDSME010000650.1, from coordinate 959 downwards.
GTGCGGAGACGCTGTTCTTCGGTGATCATCGGCTACTTCTGCCTTGAGTGCGCAGAGCTCTGGAGAGGCGCTTCATGCGCCCGTGAATGGCCGCCTAGTTACCACACGGCCTGTGACGCTGCTACCCGGGTGGTCAGCGTCGGTGCAGATCGTCAGGGCTGTTGATGTTCCTGAAACTTGCCAACGTGGGATCGAGAAGCCTCAGTGGGCCGTCGTCAATCCAGACGACGGCGCCGGGCCCGGACCCCGATGTCACGTCGGCGAGTAGTGCATGCATGGCCCGCTTTCCGGAGTCGAGCTGGTGTGCCACGGCGGCCGCGATGGAACGGTGGTAACGGGCGCACAGCGGCTGTGCTCGTGGTTGACCACCGTCCTGTAGCCTGGGGACCACCGCCTGCGCAGTATGGGGAATCGCCTCCCGGAGGTAAACGAGCACGGCGGGTGACAGAAATGGCATGTCCGCGGCGACGCACACCAGGGATTCACATTGTTCGGGAAGCCACGCCAGCGCTGCGTCCAGTCCGGCCAGGGGACCGAGTTGTGGACCGCGCCGATCTTGGATCACGGCCACATCAGGCAGGTCGTGGCCGAAGGGGTGTCCCGGTGCCACCACCACCGCCACCCGCTCGAACAGCGGGCGTAGTACCGCGAGCTGGCGGTCGATGATGCGCTGACCGTCCACCACCAGCAGGGATTTGTTTGCGCCACCCAGGCGGCGGCCCTGACCACCGGCCAGGATGGCGGCGGCCACCACGGATGACCGGCCGCGGGCCGCATCGTCACTTCCTGCTGGAGGGGAGGGGCTACTCAAGCCACCCCGGCCAGCGCCGCCGTCACGATTTGTTGCGCCTCGGCCTGGATCTGCTTCAGGTGGTCCGCGCCCCGGAAGCTCTCGGCGTAGATCTTGTAGGCGTCCTCGGTGCCGGAGGGGCGGGCGGCGAACCAGCCGTTCTCCGTGA
>JBDSME010000649.1:0-4290 GCA_039916065.1 Polyangia bacterium | reverse complement strand
GGACAGTCCCAGCGCCTCCGCCGTTTCTTCCGTCGATAGTCCGTCCACATCGCGAACCAGGAACACAGTCCGGTAGATCTCGGGAAGGGCATCCACCGCCTTCTGGATCTGCTGGCGCAGCTCCTCGGACTGCATTTCGTCGTCTGGACGTCTGGACCAGTTCGCGCCCTGACCCGTCACCTGGCCGAACGACGACTGCTGGGTGTCCAGGAATCCCGCCGGCAACTCCTCAGTGGAAACCTCGGCATGGCGGCGCTGCGAGCGCAAACGCATCAAGGCGGCGTTCGCCGTCACGCGAAACAGCCAGCTTCCAAACTGGGAATCCCCCTTGAAGCTGTCCAGCTTGCGCCAGACCGACAGGAGCGTGTCCTGGACGATCTCCTTCGCTTCGGTCTCGTTGCGCACGAACCGGAATGCCAGCCGGTACACCTTGTCCTCGTAACGCCCGATCAGCGTCTCGAACGCCTCGAAGTCGCGTTGCTTGGCGCGCGCGATCAACGCTTCGTCGGTCGGATTGTTCGAATCCGCCTCTTCGCGTGGGGCCGCTGTGTGTTCCTCCGTCGCCATCGATGACCCAAGACCGATTGTCCCAGATTATCTCGTCGCCGGATAGAGTTGCCATCCGTCACACGGACCGGCGCGCCGCCGATGGTTGGGTGTCGGTTAGGTGAGCCGTCGGGATGAATGAAGGACACTTTGCCCTTCGCACTGTTTACAGGGCCTCCGGGCCCAGTCAGGAACGTGAGATGTCCAACCTCCGCCGTGAAAGGGCACGCTCGGTCCTCAGCTTCCTCTTGCTGATGCCAGTCCTCTCACTCTTGAGTCTCAACTTGCTCGCCTTCCTCACCGTCGGCTGCTCGTCCGGCATAAGCACTGCTGCCGAGGGGTCGGGTGGAAACGGTACGGGAACGGGAGGCGCGGGCAATTCGGGTTCGTCGGGTTCTGGCGGCGCCAGCTCCTCCGGAGGCGTGCCCGGATCGGGGGGCTCCGCCGATTCGGGGGGCAGCCTGGGGTCCGGCGGCGCGAACGCGGGTGGGGGCCCCGCGGGCGGTGCGGGCGGCGCGGGCATGGGCGGTGGTGTCTCGGGCGCAGGGGGCAGCGCCGCCGCCGCCGGCCAGCCGGGCGGGGGTTCGGGCGGCAGCTCTGCCAGCGGGGGCAACTCTGGCGGTGCCGGTAGCGCTGGGTCATGCACCACGCCGCCACCGGCCGGCCCCCTCATCGGCTGGGCATCGCTTCCCGGCATGGGTGAGACGGGGACCACGGGCGGCGGAACGACGGCGCCCATCACCGTCACCACCGCGGCCGCCTTCATCAGCAACGCCGGCGGCACCACCCCGCGCGTGATTCACGTCATGGGCAAGTTCAGCGGCGTGTTCTCGATCGGCTCGAACAAGACCATCATCGGGGTGTGTGGCGCCCAGTTGAAAGGGCACGTCAGCCTGTCGCGCGCCACGAACGTCATCGTGCGAAACCTGACCATCCTGGGAAACAACTGCGCGGACAGCCCCAATGAGTGCAGCGGCGGCGCTGACGCCGTCACTGTCGGAGACGGGTCGCACCACGTCTGGTTCGACCACGACGACGTCTACGATGGGTCCGACGGAAACATGGACATCACCAGCGGCGCCGACTTCGTCACTGTCTCCTGGACCAAGTTTCACTACACCACCAAGCGCACCGACCCGATGGCCGGCACCAGCGGCCACCGCTTCTCCAATCTCATCGGTTCGGCCGACGACGTGCCAGGCGACGTGGGCCACTTGAACGTGACCTTTCATCACAACTGGTGGGCGGAGAACGTCGATCAGCGCATGCCCCGCACGCGTCACGGCAAGATCCACGTGTTCAACAACTTGTTCACCGCCGCTGGCAACAACTACTGCACCAACGCCGGTTTCATGGCGTCATTGCTGGTGGAGAGCAACGTCTACCGGGGCGTGAAGAACCCGCTGCAGCCGGCAGATGGCGGCCAGATGCGCGAAACCAACAACGTCTTCGACGGCACCACCGGCACCAAGACCGACACCGGCAGCGCGTTCACTCCCACGTATCCATACACCCCCGACCCCACCGACACCCTGCCGGCGACAATCATGGCCCAGGTCGGACCGCACTGACGACGCGCCGACCGGCGACGGCGACGCGGCTCGTCCATCCTGCGGGGCCGGTTGGCGTGCTACAACGCCGTGCATGCTATCCGCAAGACTCGTCGCCCCACCGACCCCTTGCAAAACGCGCGCGGTCGCGGCGTCGCTCTCGCCACGCTCGCCGCTGTTGATGGCGGCCCTGGGCTTTCTGCTGCTCAGCCCGGCGGCGCATTCCGCGGTCGTCCGTCCACCGGGTGCGGGCCGCGCCAAGCCCGCCAAGCCCGTGGCCGACACCGCGGCGGCGGCGGCGGCCGGACCCGAGCTTCCCTTCGAGAAGTACACCCTGACCAATGGTCTCGAGGTGATCCTCCATGAGGATCACCGGGTTCCCCAGGTGGCGGTGGACGTCTGGTACAAGGTCGGGTCCAAGGACGAACAGCCCGGAAGAACGGGGTTCGCACATCTGTTCGAACATGTGATGTTCCAGGGTTCGAAGCACGTGGGCGAGGACAAGCACTTCGCCCTGCTACAGAAAGCTGGCGTGTCGAACGCCAATGGTTCCACCTCCGAGGATCGCACCAACTACTTCGAGGTGGTGCCGGCCAACCAGCTGGAGCTGGCCCTGTGGCTGGAGAGTGATCGCATGGGCTTCTTGCTGGACCGCCCCGGGTTGCAAGAGAGCTTCGACGGCCAGCGGGACGTGGTGAAGAACGAACGCCGCCAGCGGGTGGAGAACCGACCGATGGGCATCGTCAACAAGATCACCATCGAGGCGCTGTTCCCACCGAATCACCCGTACCACCACGAGGTCATCGGTTCGATGGAGGATCTGACCGTGGCCAGCCTGGACGACGTCCGCAACTTCTTCAACCGGTGGTACGTCCCCAACAACGCCGCCCTGGTGATCGCGGGAGACTTCGACTCCGCACGCGCCCGGGCACTCGTCGAGCAATACTTCGGCCCCATCCCGGCTGGCCCTCCCGTGAACCGTTTCGCGCCCGCTCCCGCGGCCCTAGACCGGGAAAAGCGTCTGGCCCTGGAAGCGAAGGTGCAGCAGCCGCAGCTGTTCATCGAATTCCTCACGCCGGCGCACTTCGCGCCTGGTGACCACGAGCTGGATGTGGCCGCGCAGATCCTGGCTGGCGGAAAGGCTTCGCGCCTCTACCGCCGGCTGGTCTACGAGCTGCAAATCGCTCAGACCGTGAGCGCCGCGCAGCAAAGCCAGCTCCTCGACAGCATCTTCGAGATCTCCGCTTCGCCTATGCCCGGCCACACCGTCGATGAGCTGCTGGCGGTGATCGATCAGGAACTGGAGAAGCTGCGCACTATCCCTACGGAGCCGCGGGAGCTGCTGCGCGCACAGAACCAGATCGAATTCGACACCTTCCGCAATCTCGAGCCCCTGCTGGCGCGCGCCGAACGTTTACAAACGTACAACTACGTGGGCGGCGATCCCGGTCTGTTGCAGCGCGATCTGGCCAGCTATCGCGCCATCGACGCCGCGGCGGTACGGCAGGCGGCGACCCGGCATCTGCGCAAGGAGGCCCGCGTGGTGATCACCGTGACGCCCAACCCAGAGGCGCCCATCATGGGGCGGGTCAGACAATGAAACGGGTCCTGTTCGAACGGTTTGGTTTTTTCGCCGCCACGGCCATTGCCACCGCTCTGGCTCTCGGATGTCTGCTGGCGGCCTGCGCCTCCCCCGTCCGACCGGTACCCGCGGTCTCGCGGACCGCAGCCGTTGCCCCCAGTGCACCTGTCGATACCACGGCCGCCGCCAGGGCCGCCGCGGTGGCGGCCGCCGATGCGCTGGCTGCTCCCGCGGAGCCCTCCCCTCCTCCCCGGATCACGCCCGACGCCCCCTTCCGGGCGCAGGCCCCGGCCGCGGCACCGGAGCCAGCGTTCACCGTTCCGACGTTCAAACGATTCAAGCTACAGAACGGCATCAACGTGATCCTCTCCGAGGTTCATGACCTGCCGCTGATAGAGCTGCATCTGGTGGTGAAGACGGGCGGCGGCGCGAACGGACCCGGAGCCGCCGGCCTGGCCGATCTCACCGCCAACATGCTGGACGAAGGGACCAAGACCCGGTCGGCGCTGGATATCGCCGAGCAGGTCGGTGATCTGGGTGCCACGCTCTCCACCGCCGCCTCGTGGGATGCGTCCATCGTCACCCTGTCCACCATCGCCCGGAACTTCGACG